>JACIWY010000909.1 GCA_014360745.1 Chloroflexota bacterium | reverse complement strand
TGGAGCTTTTGGCCCCCGGAGGGCGCTTGGTGGTGATTTCCTTTCATTCCCTGGAAGATCGCCTCGTGAAGCGTTTTTTCCGTGCCGAGGCCGCCACCTGTGTGTGCCCGCCGCGCCAGCCGGTGTGCACCTGCGGTCATAGCCCGCGCCTACGCATCCTCACCCGTAAGCCCATCACCCCTGCGGATGCGGAGTTGGCGGCCAACCCGCGCAGCCGGAGCGCCAAGTTGCGGGCTGCAGAACGCTTGCATGAGGCAGGCGGTCTTGAGGAAGCGCGATGAATCGAGAGCATGCATTGTGGCTCACGGGAGTAGCTTTTGTGGCTACTGCGGTGTTGGGCTTGGTGCTTGTATGGGTGAACATCGAGCGTCTGGATTTGGCCTACGAGTGCAAACAGCTGGAACGGGAGCTCGCGCGCCGTATGGATTTGCATGAGAAGTTGGTGGTGGAACGCCAGTATTTACTTTCTCCAGCGACCTTGGGCGCGCAGGCGCAGCGTTATGGCTTGAAGCCTCCTTCTCGGGAGCAGATTCGGGTGGTGCCCTAATGGCTCGAGCAAAAACTGGTCCCAAACGCGACTGGTTTCGGCTTAAGGCCACCCTTGTTGCGATTTTTTTCGCAGCTTTTCTGATCGTGGTTTGGGGAAGGGCGTATTGGCTGCAGGTGGTGCAGGGGCCAGAACTCGCCCACAA
>JACIWY010000908.1 GCA_014360745.1 Chloroflexota bacterium | reverse complement strand
GTTCGAATCTCTGGTGGGGGCTGATCGCCTTTGGGTTTGGCTTTATAGGCGCGGAATACGCGCTGATTTTCATAATTCGCAACTGCCCTCTCTCGGCAAGCCGGAGGAGGTGGGGGACATCTCGGGGTCCGGGTTTGCCTTTGGCTATCTGGGGGGGGTTCTGTCGCTGATGATCGTGCTGGCGCTCTTGGTCGAGCAATCGAGCGGCAAGACATTGATCGGGCTTGATCCGATCCTTGGGCTTGATGCGACGCTGCGCGAGGGGACGCGGGCGGTGGGGCCGTTTACGGCGCTCTGGTTCGTGGTCTTCATGGTGCCCTATTTCCTCTGGGTGCGGGACACGGGGCCAAGGGGGCATGGCGGTGGTGTGGTGATCGCACTTGGAACATTGATGAATACTATCAAGAGTTTGCGCCACAGGCTGAGCCTGAGCACCTATCTTGGGTCGTCGATGTTCTACCGCGACGCGCTCAACGGTCTCTACGGGTTTGGCGGCACCTATGCGATCCTCGTGTTGAACTGGTCGATCACCTCTGTGGGCATTTTCGGAATCATCGGGGCGATTGCCGGGGCTGTGTTTAGCTGGATTGGCGGCAAGGCGGATCGGCGGTTTGGCCCCAAGCCGGTGATCAAAATGGCCATTTGGGCGCTGATGGGGGTCTGCGTGATCGTGGTGGGCATGGACCGGAGCCAGA
>JACIWY010000907.1 GCA_014360745.1 Chloroflexota bacterium | reverse complement strand
GTCACTTTTTATGCGGCCGGTGTGGTTCTCAACGACTGGGTCGATCGGGAGATCGACGCCCGGGAACGTCCCCGGCGTCCCATTCCCTCGGGAATCATCTCCCCCACGATGGCCTTCTGGCTGGGATGGGGATTCTTGCTGCTGGGTCTTGCGCTGAGCGGCTTCGTAGCCTGGCGTGCGGGAACGGTTCGACCCGCCCTGGTGGGCGTGTTCCTGGCCCTGGCCATTCTCACTTACAACTTTCTGGTGAAGAGGACCTTTCTGGGGCCCGCTGCGATGGGAGCGTGCCGCGGAATTAACTTCGTTCTCGGTACAACACTTCTGCCGTGGAACTGGGCGTGGCTGCCGCTGCCGGTGGGAATGGCCATTTATGTCGCGGGAATCACGGCGTTTGCCCGCACGGAGGCCGATCAACCTCACCGCGGCTGGCTGGCCGGCGGTCTGGCAACGATGATGGCGGGGCTTGCCGTGATGACCGGATACGCCGTCACAGCCGAACGATTTGTTGTCGATTCCTGGCGATGGTACGCCCTGCTGGGAATCCTGGCCAGTTGGATGCTGTTGCGAGGGATCTGGGTCCTTGCAGCACCGTCACCAGCACGGGTCCAGCGGCTGGTCACCCAGGCTGTCATGGGAGTTATCATTCTGGACGCGGCCGTGGTGTTCACGGCACACGGTCCACTGGGTGCTCTCCC
>JACIWY010000906.1 GCA_014360745.1 Chloroflexota bacterium | reverse complement strand
GCTGATCCAGGATTCGGGCAACAGATCGAGAAAATTTCCCCCATGTTCCGGATTGAGGCGCACGATGGCAGAGACGCGCAAGGAGAGGCGCCCCACCCGGACCTCGTCGCCGGGACCGACGCCGAGTAGCCCGGCGAGCGACTCATCGACCCACACCTCTCCTGGTGCCGGACCTCCTTGTAAAGTTTCTTCCCGTCCCCCCTCGGCGCTACGCCTCAGCACGAACTGCCCACGCAGGGGATAACGAGGAGGAATGGCCCGCAGAGAAGACAATTGCCAGCGCTCGCCCACGCGCAGGATCGATGCCATGGCCACGCTCTGGGCCTGCTCGATCTCGGGATATTCCTTGAGCCAAGCAAGAAGCTCGGCTCGCAAGGGGCGATTGGCGGTGATCATGGCATCGGCGCCGAGCCAAGCCCCCGCTTCCTGCAGCAACGCACGTCCCAGGCGATCGTTGAGCCACAGAACGCTGCCCACGGCAGCCACGGCGAGAGCCAGCGCCGCAATGATAGCGGCAAACGCCGGCGTACGCAGATCCCGCCGCAGCAGGTGTAGTGTGACTCGCCTACTCATGCCGAGAGCACATGGGTGACGAGCGTGGCCCAATAGGCCGCTCCCAAAGACAAGAGTTCGTCATTGAAGTCGTAATGAGGACTATGCAAGAGGCACCCTCCCTCGCCCGGACCGTTGCCGATC
>JACIWY010000905.1 GCA_014360745.1 Chloroflexota bacterium | reverse complement strand
CTAGAGAATTTGCTAGAAGGGTTGGACTTCCTCTAGTAGTAAGACCTGCCTACACCCTAGGCGGAACCGGAGGCGGTTTTGTAGAGAGATGGGAAGACCTAGATGAGGCAGTCTCGGTAGGACTCAATGCCAGTATGGTTGGCGAGGTTCTGCTAGAGAGGAGTGTAAGAGGTTGGAAAGAGATAGAGTATGAAGTGATGAGAGATAGCAGTGGAACATGTATAACCGTCTGCAATATGGAAAACTTTGATCCTATGGGTATACACACTGGAGATAGCATAGTAGTTGCCCCAAGCCAGACATTAACCAATAAAGAATATCAACTACTAAGAACAGCCTCTTTAAAGATAATAGACGGGCTTGGTATTGAAGGCGGATGTAATATCCAGTTTGCCCTAGATCCAAATAGCACAAAATACTATGTTATCGAGGTAAATCCAAGAGTAAGCAGGTCTAGCGCTTTGGCATCAAAGGCTACCGGATACCCTATAGCTAGGATAAGTGCAAAGATAGCAGTAGGTCTACTCCTTGAAGAGATAAAGAATCCAGTAACTGGAGAAACTGCAGCTGCGTTCGAACCTGCATTAGACTATGTAGTAGTAAAGATACCCTGTTGGCCGTTTGATAAATTCCCGGTAAAAGATAGAAGACTGGGGACCCAGATGCAGGCAACTGGAGAGGTTATGGCCCTTGGAA
>JACIWY010000904.1 GCA_014360745.1 Chloroflexota bacterium | reverse complement strand
AATGATACTGCTGATTCCACATCATTCACCGTGACGCTTTCCGGGACTGGTTCCCCTATACTTTGCATTAATCTCTTGAAATACTCCCTATCCTCGGCATCTCTTATTGCTGTAATGGGGGTCCCCAAGAGCTGGACTCCGTATTTATCAAGGATTCCTTCCTCATATAATTGAGTGGCAAGGTTCAGCCCTGTCTGTCCACCAAGAGTGGGTAGTAACCCGTCAGGTCGCTCCCGAGCGATAATCCTTTCAAGGAACTCAATTGTCAGTGGCTCTATATAAACGCTATCCGCCATTTCCGTATCGGTCATTATGGTGGCGGGATTTGAGTTAACAAGGATGACCCTTATTCCTTCTTCCTTTAAGGAACGACAGGCTTGAGAACCAGAGTAATCAAACTCCGCTGCCTGCCCTATTACGATTGGACCCGAACCAATGACGAGAACCGATTTTATATCCTTTCTCTTAGGCATTTTTACCCTCTACGAGTTCGATGAATTCCTGGAAAATATAGATATTGTCCCTCGGACCAGGCGCTGCCTCGGGATGATATTGGGTGGACATCATTCTCAAATCCGGACAAGCCATGCCTTCCACTGTCCCATCATTTAGATTGATATGGGTGATGCTCGCCCCTGAGCCCTTTAAAGAATCCGGGTCAATCGCATAACCATAATTTTGAGAGGTTATATGAACCC
>JACIWY010000903.1 GCA_014360745.1 Chloroflexota bacterium | reverse complement strand
GCGCAGATGTAGCCCCGGGCACAAGTGAGGTCTCCTGCCTCCCCTCAGGCGTCAAAGTTGGTTTTTCAAGCTGCCCGCCCGCCATCGTGGGCTTTATCTCCGGAGCGTACGCCGGTTCCGCCGTCGCCGAGGGCAAGGCCCGAGATTCTCCGGGAAGAGTCACAGTCGCGACAGGGGGCGATGTGTTGATAGGGGTGATCGTCCATAGAGATGTCGCGCTGGGAACTGCTGTAAATGCTTCGCCTGGCGTGGGCGTCCATGTTCGCGTCGGGGTTCGGGTGCTCGTAGCCCCGTCGGGTCCCGGATAGGCCGTCGGTTCGGAACCGCTTGGTGTAGCCGTCGCAGGTTGGCCCGGATACCCGTCGTCCGTCTGGGTCGCCGTGGGTACAATCGGCGTGCGCGTCGGGGTCATGGTGCGCGTGGGCGTCCATGTCTGCGTAGGCGTCCGCGTGCGTGTGGCCGTAAAGCTCGGAGAAGCGTTAGGATCCGGCGTTTGTGTGCGCGTCGGCGTTGCGGTGGCGGTCTTGGTCGCCGTGGGTGTAGCTGTTGGCGGAACTTGGGTTGCAGTCTCGGTCCAAGTCGCTGAGGGTTCCGGTGTTTCGGTGATCGTGGGCGTCTCGGTGGGCGTGGCAGTCGGTTCCGGTGGGGTAGGCGTCGGCGTAAAGGGGGGACAAATCTCTTCATAGAGCAAATCGGGCG
>JACIWY010000902.1 GCA_014360745.1 Chloroflexota bacterium | reverse complement strand
TACTCAACCAGTGGTGAACCTTCCTCCCTACGATTCCATTGAAATGAAGTTGAAGGAGGTAGAGGTTAGGGAGGAAGATGTAAATACCAGACTTGAGATGCTCAGGCGACGCTACGCAAAAACGGAACCGGTAAAAAGAAAAACCGTTAAAAGGGGCGATGTTGTGGACATCGTTATGCAGGTTTTCATTGACGGTAAACCCTACAAGGATGAGACGAAGGATACGGTGATAGTTGGGGACGATGACCTCGTTCCTCCCATAGATGTTTATCTTGAGGAAATGAAGGTGGGAGAGGAAAAGGAGATAGAGGTGCATTATCCTCCCGATTTCAACAATCCGGAGTTAGCTGATAAGGATGCCGTGATTAAGGTGAAGGTTGAGGCTATTAAGAAGCTCGTTTTGCCCGAGCTAAATGACGAGTTCGCCAAGGAAGCGAGCGAATTTGATACATTAGAGGAATTGAAGGAAAACATCAGGAGGGAATTGGAAAGGGAAGCGAGAAAGGTGGTGGAGGAGCAGTTGGAGAGGGAGATAATGGCTGCCCTCATCGCGCGTTCGCAGGTTGAGTTCCCCGCGCCGATGTTGGAGGAGGAAGCGAAGGAGCGGTTTAGGAGATTTATGGAGACATTGGAGAGGCGAGGCTACGATTTGGACAGATACCTTGCTGAGAATAATCTCACCCTTGAGCAGTTGGAGAGGAGGA
>JACIWY010000901.1 GCA_014360745.1 Chloroflexota bacterium | reverse complement strand
AGCCCGGGCGACCTGTCCGATCATTGTCCTGCGCCCCACCGTTCGTCACAGATGGCTCCTTCCGCAACCAGGCGGAGAAAGCCTCCTGGGTCACAACATACGGAAGACGGATTAAACTGGATATCTTGCCCGTCGCGCAACCCGCGTGGGCGCAGATATCCAACCAACCGCTGGCACATCTTCCTTTTTTGTTAGCGCATGGCTGCTCCTGTCAACGATTGGATTGATGAACCGGGCGTCTATCGGCCGTTGCTTCGGCTTTCCTGGCCGGTGCTCCTGGAACAGGGACTGGCCTTGCTGGTGGGCTTTTCCGACACGATGTTGACGGGGCACTATCTCAGCGCATCCCATCTGGCGGCCGTCAATTTGATGGCTTACCTCCTGTGGCTGCTCTATGGACTTTTCAGCGTTGTGGCGATTGGCGCTTCTGCCCTGGTGGCCCGCTATGTGGGCGCCCGTCGTTTCATGATGGCGGAGCGGTTCATGCACCAGGCTCTGCTCGTGGGGTTCCTTGTAGCCGTGCCGGCGGCCATCCTGGCAACCGTGCTCGGGCCAAAGATCATCGCGTTTCTCCAGCTCAAAGGCACATCGGCGGAGGCCGCCCAAAGTTACTGGGAAATCGTCATCCCGGTTATGCCGTTCGTGATGTTCAGTGCGGTAGGGATCGCCTGTTTACGCGGAGCCGGGGCGATGGTTCAGGGGCT
>JACIWY010000900.1 GCA_014360745.1 Chloroflexota bacterium | reverse complement strand
CAAGCAGGGCCCGTAAGCGCTTGGGCCCGATGCCGGCCACCAGGTTGAACCCGAGCCAAAAACGGACGTCATCCATGGCAAATCGTCGGGCGTCGTCGGGCTAGAGCCCGGGGCTAGAGCCCGGGGCTAGAGCCCCTCCGGGATGCGGACGACGATGCACCCTTCCTCCAGATCGATGCGTTGCACGACGGTTGAAATGGCGGGCAACAACAGCTCGCCCCGAGGCCCATCGATGACATAGACGTCGTTGGCACCGGTGGGCAGGATCTCGACGAGGCGGCCGATGGGCTCCCCCTCCTCGGTCACTACCGTTAGGCCCTCTAATTGGTGATAGTAATATTGGCCTTCTTCCAGGGGCAAGGCGTCTTGGATGTGGACATAGATATACGCGCCACGCCAAGCCTCGGCGGCGTTACGGTCTCGAATGCCCTGTAAACGCAACAGGGCCTGGTTTTTCTCTAGGTGGAGCTGTACGCCGCGCACGGCAAAGAGAACATGATCCTCCCCCAAGTAGACCTGTCGCAAGTCGTAAAAGCGCTCCGGAACCTCGGTGAGGATGTTCACTTTCAGCTCGCCGCGCACTCCGCGCGGTCCTACGATCTGGCCGATGGCCAGAAACTCGAGCTCCCTTCCCTGAGAAGGGGTCCCGGTGGTCGCAGGCTCTTGGGCTACCTCTCGACGGCGCGTTTCGCGATGATCCACCATA
>JACIWY010000090.1 GCA_014360745.1 Chloroflexota bacterium | reverse complement strand
CAGGTCTGCGCCGTAATATTGGGCGACGCGAACGGCCAACACCGTATTGCCCACGGCCATCATAGCGCTGGCCAAGCTGGCCATGATCATCGCCAACGACGTGGTCATGACGGTGCCTAGATCACCTCTGGCCACCCCGACGTCTATGATGCGCTGCACCAGTCGAGGGATGGCCAAATCTGTGGCCACCACCCCCAGCAGCAACAGGACGGCCAGTAAAGCTCGTCGAACATATGGTCTCAGGTAGCGCATCAGAGAGCGCAAAGAGGACATGGGTTACTCCGTAGAGGAAGGGTCGCTTTTAGGAGCTTGGGGCGTATCGCCTTGCAAGTAGCGCATGGCGGCGGCCAGCGATTCATCGACGAGGCTGTCGCGTAGCGCCTTGTCGGTGATGCGCCCGCTGTGATAAAGAATCAGAGGGCCATTGACAATGCAGAAAGCGGTGGCCGCAGCCAAAAACGGGTCGCGAGGGATAAAAGCACCTTGGGCCATGCCCAACTCGGCCAAAGCGCTGAGATGATCAAGATGGCTCGCCAAAATCTTGTCCGGCGTGTCAAATCCCTCGACCGGCTTGATGGGGTGCACCCATAGCATCTCGTACACTCGCGGCGCCCGCTCTGCGACACGGGAATAGTGGGCCAGCGAATGACGCATCACCTCGACGACATTGCCCTGCTCTGCCTCGCGCAAGAGTTCCGCGCGATGTTGGCTGATGCGCTCGCGTTGGCGCTCAGAGAGGGCATGGATCAACTCGTCGTGGTTCTTGAAATAGGTGTAAAAGACCATGTGAGAAACACCGATGCGCTCGGTCAACGCCCGGATCGAAATGGCTTCCACACCGCCTTCCCGAAGCAATTCTAGGGCAGCGTCGAGCATGCGCTCGCGCATACGGGCGATCTCTTCCGGTGTACGCCGTGGACGGGGCATGATAGGCTCCGCAAAGTAGATGGTCAATATTATACGCTGTACGCAAAATCTGTCAAATAGAACCAGTGCGGAGATGGCACCGCCTTCCCAAAGCCCTGAGCCAAGATTGAGGGAAGGCAGAGGATATCCGATCGGTTAATATGTCACTACTCGGGGCAACTTCTTGGCTTGTTCTATCCAAGAAGCTACCTGAGCTTGACCGGGAAAGCGTCGCACCAGCTTCTTGGCAGCGTTGATTTCCTTTAATGCCTGATACAGGTTTTCGGCGTTACGTTGCGCCAACTCGGGCGCCGTGTCCACGCCGGCGGCCTCTAACAAGTCGGAGTACTCTTCGCCGATGCCCTTGACGCGAAACAGATCTGCCCGATTCACCCAATCCAGGATGAGGGTCGGGCTGATGCCCGTTGCTTCGGCCAATTCTTGGCGTCCTTGGGGCGTGGCTCCGCGCTTGAGCAACGCTTCGGTTGTGAGAATGCCTACGGCGGCCAATTTGGTTGCGTATGCCTCACCGATTCCTTCGATGCTCGTGATAGTGGTCATATGGCTTATTTCCTATAGAAGGAATGAGGAACACCCTTATCGATTCCCGAACAATCCCCCCAGGCTGCCCGGCAAGTCCGAAGCGTTTCCTCCTTCTCCCGAGCCGGCGAGGATGGCTTCGACCTGCCCTGCCAAGGGCGCCGGCAGGCGCTCTTTGAGCACCTCTAGAACAACCTCGACGGCCTTGCGGGCCGTTTCTTTGGGGATTCCCACCCGTTGCGCCACCAAATCGATCATCTGCTCCATGGCGATTATCTCCTCAAGAGCGTTCGATATTCTAGCATGACTTTTGCCAAGTATAACGAGAGAGAAAAAATATGTCCATCATTCATTGACGTACAAGATTCATCGCCCTATAATCAGCGGCAATCTGCCGACCCACATCATGTTGCGGGGAGATAGACGCAGACCGATGTCTCCTTATCCCTCGAAGGCTGACGACGCTTTTTGGCAGCGTATCGGCCTATCCTTTTTGCGCATAGTCCAAGGGCCGCACCTGGCGATTGCCTTGTTGTTGTTTCTTCTGTTGGCCAGCCTGCTGGGTGTTCTATTACCTGAGCGTGGGCGGTTCTTTGTATCTTCCTCTTCGTTTGCTACGGCCGGCATCGAGAACGCGTCAGCAAATGGAGAACGAGTGCTACAGCGCTTATGGATTGTCCCAGGCGTAACACGCCTATGGCGCGCTTTTTGGGCCATTGTGGGGGGGAGCTGTCTGTTCCGGCTTTTGGGGTTATGGGCGCCTCGCTGGGCGGTGCCGGCTCGCCGTGGCCTGAGTGGCCAAACGGTGATCCTGCCGGGCGATTTGGAAGGCGCTCAGGCTGTCGTGGGCCGTGCGTTGGCCGCGATAGGGAGCAGAGCGGTGCCGTTGCATCACGCGCCTGGGCAATGGTTGGGCGTGAGCCGACGGTCGGGCCCCGGACATTGGCTCGCCGGGCTGTTTTATCTCGGCGTGATCGCCTTGTTGTTGGCGGGGCTCATACGGGAAGGGTTCGGTTCGGAGAGCGCGCCTCTGCGCTTGACGTTGGGCGAGGCGCGGCCTTTGGCCAAAGAGCGAAAGATAATGCTTCGCCTGGAGCAGATTACCGTGGTACCGGCTGTAGGCGCTCGGTTACAACGTTTTGAGGGCCAGTTGGCCGTGCTGCATGAGGGGGAGATAGAGCGCATAGTGACGGTCGGCCTGAGTCATCCGGCGTGGGTGAGGGGCTATAGCCTCTACCTGCTCGACTACGGGCCGGCGGTGAGGGTCACGGCGCAGGATGCTGGCGGTCGACGGTTGCGCATCTATCCCCTGGTGGGCACCCAGGCACCGACGGAGACGTTTCGTTTGGCTTTCGAGCGGGGCCAGGCTGAGGAGTTGTTGGCCATTCCCGAAGTGGATTTGGTGTTGCGGTTGGTGCATTACGAATCGCTGCCTGCGCAGGGGATGGCCGGGGAAACGGTGCATTTACAGATCTTGGGCGGGCGCAGCCGTGATCTGCTGGCGGAAACGTTCGTGAGTGGGCGAGGACAGTTGGCCGCCCATGGGGTGCAGGTCACGGTGGCTCCGGAATACTATGTGATATTGCAAGCCCAGCGGGAGCCGGATGTGCCCCTAGCTGCAGGCGGGGGGGCATTTATTTTGTTGGGGATGATCGCCTTTATAGTATGGCCTCCCCATCGAGTTTGGGTGGCTCTTGAAGAGGGACCGCCAGGGGGAACGCGTTGCCACATTGTGGCCCGCGCTGCGGAGATACAATCCCCTTGGTTTCGTCGCGCGTTGGCGGTGCTAGAGGAGGAAGCCTTTGGCTAGTGACGGGCCGAGAGGCTGGTTAAGGCTTTTATTGGGGCTTGCGGCGGTGATGGGCGCCGCGACGCCGTTGCTCGCGCCGCGTTTGTGCCGGGCGCGATGGCATCGTGTTTTGATGCTGATCGAGGGGGGGCTGCAAATTGTATGCCTCGCCGCGTTAGCTTGGGCTCTATTCGTCGGCTGGCGGAGTCCCTCTGCCGTTCTGGCCGTCAGCGCGTTGGCGTTTGGCTTCTACGGGTTGCAGAGGCCACCACATAGTCGCCTGGTCGCCGGTATGGGGATGGCGGCTATGCTGGCCGCTGCCTTGATCTTTTTCCCACTGCAAGCTGGAGGGCCGGATGCTGCGTTCTATGGGGCCTCGCGCCTGTTTCAGGGGATGGGTGTTGGTTGGTTGCTGGGCGTAGCTCTGAGGGCGATAACAGGGGAACGTCTGGAGGAACGGGATGTGGGGCTGGCGCTGGTCTTTTATACGGCGTCCTTGCTTCTGATGGGGATCGTAGCGCAACGTGGTTGGGGCATTTACTGGAGCTGGGATCCGCTGGAATGCTGGAGCCTTGTTCCCTGGCTCTGCGCGGCGTTGGTCATTTTGCTGGGTTCTGTGGGGGGCAGGCGACGTACAACTTGGCAAAAGGCGGCGGGCGTCTTGGCCGCTATCGTTGGGTTCGTGGTGATGCTCGGCGCGGAGCCCCTGTTGCAGGCGTTGGCGTTGGCCAGCCGCTACTTTTGAGGTGGACTGGAAAGGTGCATGATGATGCGCTTTGCCCTCGATGGGCGTTATATCCAGGATCATTTTCCCGGCATTGGTCGCTATACCTACAGTTTGGCACGGGCGTTGGCCGGCCTGCTTTCCGACGAGACGTTGTTGTTGCTCTATGATCCTCATGTGGAGAACAGGCATTATCCTTTACAGGCCCTGTTGGAGCATCCTCGCGTAGAGGGGGTCCAAGTATCGGCCGGCGTTTTTGGGCCGGGGCAGCAATGGATCCTGCCCAAACTTCTTGGGCGATGGAAGGCGAATTGCTATCACAGCCCCTATTTTGTGGTGCCCTATTGGGGGCGTTGCCCAATGGTGGTCACCATCCATGACCTGATCCCCGAATTGTGCCCCGATGCCTTGCCGAACCCGCGCCTGAGGTTCTTGTTCCGCGCATTGGCGCGGCGGACTTGTCGCCGTGCGCAGGCTGTTCTCACCGGTTCTGAGGCGACGCGCCAAGACCTGCAGCGGTTGTGGGGCGTGTCGGCCGAGCGGCTGGTCACCACGCCATATGGTGTGGACGCCGCTTTTTATCCTCGCTCCGATGCCGAGGTGACGGATCTCGGCCGACGCTTGGGGCTTCCGGAGCGGTATGTGCTCTATGTGGGGATCAACAAGCCGCATAAAAACCTGGTGCGTCTGATAGAGGCATGGGGGCGGGTGCCGGAGGGCGTGCGCAAGGGGGCTGAATTGGTGTTGGCCGGCAAAGAGGATCCTCGCTATCCAGAAGTGCGCCAGGCCATTGCGCGATGGGGTTTGGAACATGCTGTGCGTATGCTGGGAATCGTCGATGATGCCGACCTGCCCTCGCTCTATAGCGGGGCGCTGGCCTTTGTCTTTCCTTCTTTGTATGAGGGTTTTGGGCTGCCTGTGTTGGAAGCTATGGCCTGCGGCGCGCCGGTGCTCGCCTCGGAGCGAGCTTCCCTCTCGGAGGTGGTAGGGGACGCCGGGCTGACCTTTGATCCGATGGATGTGGATACCCTACGGGACCTTTTGGCGCGCCTGTTGAGCGACGCGGATTTGCGCCGCGATCTTTCGGTCAGGGGCCGCGCGCGGGCGGCCGAGTTTACCTGGGAACGCACGGCGATTGCGACCCTGGCCGTCTATCGTCACGTGGCCACGCGATGAGCGGGAGGGCAGGGCTCTGTGCGCATCCTTCATGTGTATAAAGATTATTGGCCGGTGTTGGGGGGCATCGAGAATCATGTCAAGCTGCTGGCCGAGCGCCAGGTGCGTGCTGGCCATGAGGTTACGGTGCTGGCCACGAGCCCTACCCGGCGCACGACGATCGAGGAACTCAACGGCGTGCGGGTGATCAAAGCGGCACGTTTGGTCAGCGTGGCCTCGACGCCGCTCAGCGCAGCGTTGTTCTGCCAGCTGCGGGCCCAGCGACCGGAGATCACCCACCTGCATTTTCCCTACCCGCTAGGCGAGATTGCCCATTATGTGATGGGGCGTGGACGCAAGATGGTGATCACTTACCATAGCGATATTGTGCGCCAGCGTTCCTTATTACGGCTCTATCGGCCGTTGATGATGCGCATTCTGGCCTCCGCCGATCGTATTATCGCCACGACGCCCAACTATGTAGAAAGCTCTGATGTGTTGAGGCGATTGCGCGCCCGAGTGGTGGTGGTGCCGTTCGGTATCGATCAAGGACGCTTTCGCCATATAGATCGAGAGGCGGCGACGCGGCTGCGGGCCAGGCTTGGAGATGGGCCGTTGGTGCTCTTTGTAGGGGTTTTGCGGTATTACAAAGGGCTCGATTATTTGTTGTCGGCCATGACGCGGGTTCCGGCCCCGGCCAAGCTGGTGATCGTGGGTTCGGGGCCGGAAGGGGCCGCCTTGCGCAGAGAGATCGAAACTCTGGGCTTGGGAGAACGGGTGTATCTGGCCGGTCGTGTGCCGGATGAGGCCCTGCCCCTCTATTATGGGGCGGCGGATCTTTTTTGCCTGCCGGCCAGCGCGCGGAGCGAGGCGTTCGGTTTGGTACAGGTGGAGGCGATGAGCGCCGGTTTGCCCGTGATCAGCACGGAAGTGGGCACGGGGGTGAGCTATGTAAACCGCGATGGCGAATCGGGCTTGGTGGTGGCCCCGCGAGATCCTGATGCGTTGGCATGGGCCATCAATCGGCTGTTAAGCGATGACGCCTTGCGCCAACGCCTCGCTGCCGGGGCACGGGCTCGGGCCGACCAGTTCTGCGCAGAGCGAATGGTGGAAGAGATCGAAAGGGTATATGAGGAGGTTCTGGCCGGTTCATAGCCTAGATCTACAACAAGCGGTATACTGTCATCGAGGCTGCAAGGACCTTCCCAATGCTCGCCGGGAAGAGGAGGGTGGATGATGAAGTTGTGGGCAACGTTGCGCGCCAAGGGGGATCCCGTATGGCAAGAGTTCAAGAAATTTGTCATGCGGGGCAACGTGATAGACTTGGCCGTGGGCATTATCATCGGCGGAGCCTTTCGCGAAGTGGTCAATTCTTTGGTGAACGATATCCTCATGCCCCCCATCGGCCTCTTGTTGGCCCGCGTGGATTTCAACAATTTGTTCATTCCTCTCTCCGGCGGCCGTTATACTACACTGGCCGAGGCACAACAGGCCGGCGCGGCCACTATAAACTATGGTCGATTTATCAATTCGATCATCGATTTCCTTATTATCGGCGTGGTCATCTTTTTTCTCGTTCGTTGGGTCAACAGATTGGCCCGCGAAAAACCGGCTCCGCCCTCCGCGCCTACCACCAAAGCCTGCCCTTTTTGTTATACGATGATCCCGATTCAAGCCAGTCGTTGCCCTAATTGCACCTCACTATTGCCCCAGGGCCAGGAGGAAGGGGCCGGGCGTTAGCAAGCCGTTCCTAGTATCGCCCTGTTGCAGGAAGGAGTTGTCATGTTCTGGAGAGAGGTCGTCGCCAGCTTATACGCCTGGGATCTGCTTGATGAGGGGGTGGAGCATATTCTTGACGTGTTGGAGCGCGACACGCGCATCAATTCCACCTATCTCGTGGCGTTGATGCACGACGAAAAGCGCCCCCTGACCGACTTTTATTATCCGCATAACCCGAAGCGCAAGGTGTATTGGACGGAGGATTCGCGCGCGTACTGGATGCCCAGCCCCGAGGCGTATGCCCATAGCCGCATCAAGCCGCTCACCAGCGACAACCCAGAGTTACAGGGGCACGATTGGTTACAAGAGTTGATCGACGCTTCCAGGCGCCGGGGCATGACCGTCGGCGCCGAGCTGTCGCACACTTGGGTGGATAAGGCACGCACCCGAGGCGAATTGGCCGACATCGTTCAGCGCGACATCTATGGGCGGCCCTTCGAAGGGCAGGTCTGTGTGAATCACCCCGATGTACGCGTCTATGGGGTGGCGCTCTACGTGGACCTGGCCAGCCATTATGATATCGACTTTGTGCAGACCTGTCTGCGCGGTTTTCACCCGGGGCGCGGCCAGCCTTGGGCCAGCTCTACCTCGCCCGAGCTGCAACGTTTGACCGGCGTAACCTTGGGCGGCTGCTTTTGCGAGCATTGCCGTGCCGCAGCCGAGCGTCAAGGGGTGGATTGGGGGGCCATGGTGTCGCGCTTGCGTTGGATTGCCGATGGTTATGATCGCTATAACCACCGCCAGGCCTTCGAATTGAACCTGCTTTGGCAAAGCAGCACCACGTCGACGGCCCTGTTGGCCGAAATGCCCGAGCTATACCAGTTTCTGAGCCTGCGCAATCGTGCCATCACCAGCTTTTTCCAAGAAATCTATGGCGCCGTTCACAAGATCAAGCCCACTATCGATGTGCGCCTGAACCACTTTGCCGCCTATCCGGAGTTGATGGGCATCGACTTGCGGGCGGTGGGGCAGTTTATGGATTCGGTGCGCAGTTCCGATTATGCCGAACAGTCGGGCGACCCGGCGCGGATGGAGTGGAAGCGGGCCTATTTGCATAGCGTGCGTCGAGCCATCGGCATCGACAAATATTTCCTGTCGGCCATTTCACCGAGGCCCAAAGCGACGCCCGAGCTGGTCAAACGAGGGATCTTGATCTCGGCGCAGTGTGGCGCCGACGCCCTGACCATCGGCCATTACGACGGTGCTTGGCCCGATTGTCTGCGTGCCATCGGGGAAGGGTTGGACGAGGCCGGCATCGTTATCGATCGCAATGCGCCGGTCTGGGGAGGGCGGGCTGCCTTTGAACAGGTGAGCCGATCGTGATGGTAGATATTTCAGTCGTTAGAGCGCTGGCCGAGGAGTTGGCCGGACAGGTTGTTGCTGATCGGCGGGATTTCCATCGCTACCCCGAACTGGGGTGGAGCGAGTTTCGCACCGGCTCGTTGGTGGCTCGCCGCCTGACGAAGGCCGGCTGGGAAGTGCAGCTGGGCCGCCAAGTTCACGACGAGGCTGCGCGCATGGGTGTGCCGAGCGAAGACGAGCTGGCCGCCGAGTATGAGCGGGCATTGCGCCAGGGCGCCGATGCCGAGTTTATCCGAGCTTTGCGTGGCGGCTACACAGGAGTCGTGGGCAGCAGGCGGTTCGGCGAGGGCCCTACTATCGGCCTGCGGGTGGATATGGATGCCCTGCCTATTCAAGAGGCCTGCAGCGAGGAACATCGCCCCTATCGGGAAGGGTTTGTTTCCCAAAATCCCGGTATTATGCACGCCTGCGGGCACGATGCGCATACGGCCATCGGCCTGGCGCTGGCCGAAGCTCTACCACGATTGGGCGCCTCGTTGCCGGGCAAGGTAAAGCTCATCTTTCAACCGGCGGAAGAGGGAGTGCGCGGAGCGCGTTCCATGGTGGAAGCCGGCATAGTCGACGATGTGGATTTGCTATTGGGGATACACGTTTATACGGGCTGGAAATTGGGAGAGATGATCGCCGGCACCGGCGGCTATGCGGCGACGCGCAAATTTGATGTGCGTTTTGAAGGCAAAGCGGCTCATGCCGGGAGCAATCCTCAGCAGGGGCGCAACGCTTTGCTGGCGGCAGCCAATGCGGTGTTAAATTTGTACGCCATCTCACGACATGCCGAGGGGCTGACGAGGGTCAATGTGGGCAGGCTGGAGGCGGGCGCCGGCCGCAACATGACCCCTGCCGAAGCCTGGTTCATGGCCGAGACACGCGGCGCCACGACGGAGCTGAACGAGTACATGTATCGCCGGGCGTTGGAGGTGATCGAAGGGGCGGCCAAGATGTACGGCTGTGGCTGGAGCGTGCGCGAGATGGGCGCCGCTGAATCGGCCATGAGCGATGCCGACCTGTCGGCGCGCATCCGGCGCGCGGCGGAAACCTTGGGTGGATACACCTTTTTGCCGTTGGAGCCTCGCGGTGGCAGCGAGGATTTCACCTATATGATGCGTCGGGTACAGGCTCGCGGCGGGCAAGCGGCGGGCATTGCGCTAGGTGCCGACCCTTTGGGCATCTCGCGCCGTGACCCCGATCGCGAGCGCGTGCGCGGGGGGCATACCTCGCTGTTCGATATCGATGAGGCCGTGTTGCCCCGCGCTATCGAGCTGCTGCTCTGGTTGATCTGTGATCTGCTTGGCTAAAAGAGGCCCGAGATCGCGCTACCTGCCAAGCGCGATCTCGGGATATCGAGGGGGAATAGGACTAGTGGATTGGAGTTTGTGGGCCGATACTTTCCAGCCACAACCTAGTATAAGAGTACTAGGTTAAGGCGCTGTTCAGAAGATGTTAACAATTGGTTAAAGTTTATTCGGAGACTCTTGCGACATGGCGGTTCGGTGGGGTTTGAGGTGCACAAGGATGCTCTGGCCCCTCTCTCGTGCGACGGGGCATAATGGCTGTTTTGCAAGTCTGTCATTGGTATAGGGAAAGGAGAGGACAATGGGGCGCGGACGGATGTACAAGTGGGGGCTTGTCGTTGCGTTGGCCATCGGCCTGATTCTGATGGTTGCGAACGCGGCCAGTGCGGCGGTCTTTGTCGAGGGGCGGATCATCCCTGTCGATCAAGTCATCGACGACGATGTTTTCATCGTCGGCGACCGCGTGGTTGTGGAGGGAACGGTGCGCGGCAATCTGTTCGCCACCGGCGGCGAGGTGCTCGTCAACGGGACGGTGGAGGGCAGCCTCTTTGCGATGGGGCAAACGGTACAGGTGAACGGCACCGTGCGAGGCAGCGCTTTTACCGGGGCATCGAGTGTAATCCTGGGCCCGACGGCGAATGTGGCGCGAAATCTGTTCTTCGGCGGTTTTGCGTTGGATATTCAGCGCGGCGCTTCCGTGGGTCAGGACGCTCTGGTGGGCGGATATCAGGCCCAAGTGGGCGGCCGAGTCGCCGGTGACCTGAAGGCCGCTCTGGGCGCTTTAGAGATCGACGGCGAGATCGGCGGCGATGTGCGGGTGGATGTGGGCGACCCTGCCCAAGCAGGGGGACCGCCGCCCTTCTGGACTCCGCCAGGCGTCGCGCGTACGCTTTCGCCGGGGTTGCGTGTCTCGGAGGGGGCGCGCGTTGGGGGCAAGCTGGTCTATACCAGCCCGGTGCGGCAGGACAGTGCCATCCAAACGCAACCTCGGGGAGGGATCGTCTATCAGACGCCCCAGCCCGGGGAGGTTCGG
>JACIWY010000009.1 GCA_014360745.1 Chloroflexota bacterium | reverse complement strand
GTCGCCCAACGCCTGGAGGATGCGCCCGGTCAGGTCATCGAGCATGGTGCAATAGCCCCAATAACGGGCCACGATCTCGCGCCAGGTCACCCAACCGCCGCTGTTCAGCCCCCAAACGCGCTGATAAATATCGTGGGCGCCCGGCTTGTTCGCCCAAGTCTCGCCAAAGCTGGGTTCCTCTGGGATCTGTTTGGGGTCATACATGGAATAATAAGGCTCGGGGATAAAGCAGGGCGTGTGCGGCCCCCAAAAGTTGGCCCAGATGAAGAAAGGCTTGTTCGTCTGCTTCCATTCGGCGGCGAACCGTTTGAGTAAATCGATGGCAAACTCGGCCACCATGCACTCGAAGCTCTGTTCCACCGTGCCCGACTGCAACGCGTACATCTCCTGGTTCTGTTTGCCCGGGTTATCGCCGTAAAAGGCCTCCAGCATCTTGGGCACCTCGAGGTCGCGGGCGCGCAGATACTCGCGGTAATGCGGCGGCATGCTGAAGCGTTGCATGTAGCGCAGCCCTTCTATCAGGCCATCGGTAGGAGGGTAGCCGTAACCCGGGAAATCCTTGCCCTGGAAGCCATACTCCGTGGGCACCTTGGCCTGATCCACGTGCCACTTGCCGGCGTAGCCCAAGTTATAGCCCGCCGCCTTGAGCTCCGTGGCCAGGTTGGGCACCGCCTGGTTCAGGGTGCCGCCGTTCATAGGCACGTTGTTTTTGTGCGGATAGAGCCCGGTAAAGAGGGCCGCCCTCGCCGGCGAACAAGGGCTGGTGGGCGCGTAGGCCGCGTTAAAGCGCACGCCGCGCGCGGCCAAGGCATCG
The DNA here is from genome assembly GCA_014360745.1 of Chloroflexota bacterium. GTDB lineage: Bacteria > Chloroflexota > Anaerolineae > UBA1429 > UBA1429 > JACIWY01. The sequence goes on along the minus strand of JACIWY010000009.1, from coordinate 22,736 downwards.
ACGTTAGGGGTGCGGCAAGTCGGGGCGCCGTAGCAGCCAAGGGTATCCCAGCGCTGTTGGTCGGTCATGATCAAGAGCACATTCTTTGGCTTGTCCATCATCTCGGCTCCTATTCGAAAAGTAATGGATTGAGCGACCAGCACTTTGGCGCCGCAGCGGTGCCGCCGTCTACAGGCCGGTGTCGGTCAGCCGATGGCTTTGAGTCTAGCACAAAACCCTAAACCTGCGAAAGATCGGGGCGTTTGTCCGTCCAGACGATCCACTTGCCGGCCTCGCCCAGGGCGATGGCGCGCGCGAGCAGCGCTTGTGGATCGCGCACGACGCCGTGGCCGGCCAGCATCAAGTCGATGGGCGGCTTTAAAGCGGCCAACTTTTTCAAGCTCTGTAACACTTGTTCCTGGTTGAACCCCTTATCGCCGCACCAGCCCAGCCCACCGTCGGTTTGCACCAAGTCGCCGGTGAAAAGGCACACTTGGCCGTCTATCGTCAGAAGATAGCTGGCCGAACCGGGCGTATGCCCCGGGGTTAAGATGGCCTGCGGCCGAAATTCGCCCAACTCGAGCACTTCATCTCGCTCAAAAAGCAAATCGGCGTCCTCTTCCGAATCGAGGTGCTCGGCGGTATAGACCGAGCTGACGGTGAGCGCTCCCTGGCGTTCGAAATCGGGCAGGCCGCGGGCGTGATCGCCATGGCCGTGGGTCAGCAATACGTGGCTGATGATCTTGTCGGCGAAGGCATTCGCCTCGGCCACGGCGCGCACATAGGGCCAAAGATGGCCGCCTCCCGCATCTACGGCCAGCGCCCCCCTTTCCCCTACGATGATATAGACATGACAATCGGTGGAGAGAGCCTGGGGGTCGATTCGCTCCTGCCCGATGACGTACAGATGCTCCAATAGTTGCTCCATAAAAATGCGGCGATACGACATGGGGCCTCCTCATCTTGGGCGTTCTTGGCCAAAAACGACGAGTTCGAGTGCAGTTTATTCTAGATGACGGAGGGGCGCCTGTCCATTTATTTGCCCAAAGCTATTGACATGCACCCCAAATCATGCTATCATTTTCCTGAAATTTTTTGCATGGATATGGCGCCGGCGAATTGAAAGGCACCATCCGATGGTTTCCAGGTCGCGCTGGACGTTCATCACCAATCATGGGGCGGTGCTCGCCCTTATCGGCGAGTACAGTCAGATCACGGCGCGAGAGATTGCCGAGCGATTGGGTATTACCGAGCGCACCGTCCGGCAGATTATCCGCGATCTGGAAAGTGAAGGATATATCGTGAAATGCCGCAATGGGCGGGTCAATACATATAGTGTGAACGATCATCTCCCTCTGCGCCGGGAGGAACGCCGTTTCGTGGCCGTGGGCCAGCTCCTGAACCTGCTGACCTCCGACGGGCGCCTGCCTTCCGAGCCGGGGGCTGATTCATAGGGAGAAACCACAAGGAAAATGGAGGAAGAGGAACCCGACTCTAAGAGCCTACGTAGCCAATATCCTGCTCGGCGTCCGAACGGGGATAGCGGGATACACCTGGCAAAGGCCAGTGCCGCTATCCTTTTCGTTTGCCGACCCTCTGATGCCGTGGCCCCTTCGCGTCCCGGCTCGGTCGCACGGGGCTTTTTTGTTACCTTGACCCGAATGTCCCCCAGATCCTTCTCAGGAAGGTGAAACGATGAAGATCCATCTGACAGTGGGCAAAGGCGAGGGGCCCACCCCCTTGGCCGCTTTCGATGCCGCGCTACGCGACGCCGGCGTAGCCAACTACAATTTGCTTTGTCTTTCCTCTGTAATTCCCCCCGGCAGCGTGATCGTGAGGGAAAAGTATGAGCCTCCGAGCGATGAATATGGTCATCGCCTGTACGTCGTCATGGCTCGCGCTCAAGCCACGACGCCGGGCGAAAGCGCTTGGGCTGGCCTTGGTTGGACGCAAGACCCTCGCGATGGGCGAGGGCTTTTTGTGGAGTTGGAAGGCCCGACACGCGAGAATGTGGAGGCCCGCATTCAGGCTACTCTGGAGGCGATGATCGCCGCCCGGCCTCATGCTTATGGTCCCATCCAAGCTGAAATCGTGGGCGTCGAATGTCGCTGGCAGCCCGTATGCGCCATCGTCGTCGCCACCTACGCGAGCCAGGGCTGGGGGATATAACATGAGCGTTCAAAGCGATTATAATGGGTTCGATCCACGATCTTATCTCCAAGAATATTATGCCGATGTCGGTCCGGAGAATCTGGCCCTGTTACGCTTCCTGGTGCGTGCGTTTCGGCAGATCCCGCCCGACAGCCTGACCTTGGATTTTGGCGGGGGGCCGACGCTCTACGCCTCTTTAGTGGCGGCGGGACGGGTGCGAGAGATTCACCTGGCCGATTATAGCCCGGCCAACCTAAAACAGGTGCGGTTGTGGCTTGGCCAGGCGTCAGAGGCTTTTGACTGGACCCCTTTTGTGCGCGCGATCTTGGAGTTGGAGGGCCTCGCGCCGACCCTCCAGGCAGTGGCCAATCGCGAGGCGCAAACCCGGCGGGCTATTACTTGCGTCATGCCTTGTGATGCCAAGGCGGCCCATCCTCTCGGTGAGGGCAGCCCGCTTTACGATGTCGTGATGACCAACTTTTGTCTGGAGGCTGCCGCGCAGAACAAAGAGGAATGGCAGAGATGCCTGGCCAACGTCGTTTCGCTGTTACGCCCCGGTGGCTATCTGCTGCTTTCGGCGATCAAGGGCGCTTGTGCCTATCACGTCGGCAGTGCCACCTTTGGCGCCGTGCCTCTGGATGAGGACGATCTGCGAGAGACATTGATGGCCTGTGGCCTGGCGGCCGACACCATCGCCATAGAAAGCGTCCCTGCCGATCGCTCGGAGCGCATCTACACCGGCTTGATGTTCGTCAGCGCACGCCGCCATGGCGGGGAGGTGGGTTAGGATGGCGGGGCTCCCCTCGTCAGGAGGCATCCCGCCTTCTGCCGATCGAGCGCAACCAGCATATGGCGCCCATTTGCTTGCTTACGCCGGCATTCCTTCTTTCATGCGCCGGCCGGCGACGCGCGAGCTGGCCGGCGCCGATGTGGCCATCGTCGGCGTGCCTTACGATGGGGGCGCGACGAGCTATCGCAGCGGCGCCCGATTGGGCCCGCGCCAGATCCGCGCGGCCTCGACGCTGCTATGGGGCTATAACGCCGCCCTGGGCGTGGCCCCGCTCGAGGTTCTGCGCCTGATCGACTATGGCGATGTGGCCGTGCAACCTGGCGATACGGCGCAAACGATGGGCGCCATCGCTCAGGAAAGTGGTGTCCTGCTCGCGGCGGGGCTCTCGGTCGTTGCCTTGGGCGGGGATCATTCGATCACCCTGCCGCTCCTGCGCGCTCACGCTGCACGCTATGGCCCGCTGGCCGTGTTGCACCTCGACGCCCATGCGGATACCTGGGCCGGCCCGCCCGATCATAGCACCACCTTTCGCCACGCCATCGAGGAGGGACTGATCGCCCCGGCCTCTTATGTATTGGTCGGCATGCGCGGGCCGTTGTGGGCGGCCGAAGATGCGATCGCACCCCGAGAGCTCGGCGCTCTGGTGTGGGGCGCCGACGAGTGCCTGACACTGGGCATTCCCGCCGTCGTGGCGAGCCTACGCGAGCACTTGGCCGGGCGGCCGCTCTATGTCTCCCTCGATTTGGATGCCGCCGACCCCGCCTATGCGCCGGGCGTCGGCACCCCCGAGATCGGTGGGTTGACCAGCCACCAGTTGCTACAACTCGTCCGCGGGCTGCGTGGCTTGCGCCTCATCGGCGCCGATGTGGTGGAGCTGTGCCCGCCCTACGACCACGGTGACATCACGGCGGTATTGGCCGCCAACTTGGTTTTTGAGCTATTATCGTTGTTGGCCCTTCAGCTGAAGGGCCAACAGCCATGATGATGTCGAGGAGCTGCAAAATGCTGTTGATCAATGCCACCATCGGGCCGAGCCCTATCCACGGCATTGGAGTTTTCACTCGCGAGCCGATCAAAAAGGGCCAGTTGGTATGGGTCAGGGATCCGCGGATCGACATCTCGATCCCCGTATCCGATATAGCCGCCTTCCCTAAACCGGTTCAGGACTTTATCTATATGTACGGCTATATGACGATGGAGCATGGCCGCAAGGTCATAGTCCTCTGCGGCGATCATGGCAAACACATGAACCACGCCGATGAGCCTAACCTCATCGAGGCCGAGGATGGCATCAGCGACATCGCCGCGCGCGACATCGAGGCCGGCGAAGAGCTGACCTGCAACTATTATCATTTTGATCTGGACGCCGCGCGCAAGCTGGGAAGATAAAGGCCGGGGATCGGCCTCAGCGCGTTCGGATCAGGCCGATGAGCCACTCGCCAAGTGAGAGCCCGATATAGATCGCGATCAGGCCGACCAGGATTTCACCGACCAGGTTGAACACGGCCAAATGCCAGGAGCCGCGTGAGAAAAGGGAACGCGTCTCGGCCACAAAGCTGGAAAAGGTAGTGAACCCGCCCAACATGCCCGTTAATAACACCTGGCCGACGCTTGGGGGGAGCAAGAACGATTTTTCGAGCAAAGCAAGTACAAGGCCAAACAGAAAACATCCCAAGGCATTCACTCCCCATGTGGCCCAGGGGAAACCATTTGCCCCTGGGGGGTGTAGGAGCCCAAAGCCGTAGCGCAACAACGTGCCCAAGGCACCCCCCAGGACAATGGAAAACGCCAGTTTCATCGACCGAGATCCTCCCTTTTTTCTGGAAATGACGAAACTCGCTCGCCGGCGATGGCGGCGATGGCTTGGAGCCAAGAGACCGCTTCTGCTTCGCTGAGCTCATCGCGGAAGCGATAGTCACTTTTGCGCACCAGGGCATCCAGGTTATGCAACAAGCGTTCGGTGAGCGGCAGTTGGGCGCGAATCAGGGCTTCCCGCTGCGCTGCAGAGGGCGCAGAGTCCAGCGCCCGCAACAAATGGGGCACGCACAGGCCTGACGATTTGTTGTAGAGCTGCATCAGGTCGCCGGAGCATAGATGCTCGAAAAGCGTCTCATAGGCGGCCTGCTCCCATTCCCTTACCGCGGCGCAGGCCGGGCATTCCCCCCGCGAGGACAGGGCAGCGACCGTCTTGGAACGAGAACGAGGTCGATCATAGAGGGAGCGCCAGGCGTTTTGGGCGCCTTCATCGTCCTCGCCATAGACCCTCAAATCTTGGGCGATCTCACGAATCACGTCGCGCAGCAGGATGGCCACGCCCAACGAGGCGCCATGTCGATCCAATGCCCAAGCATGTTCGCGGCAGAATCCGCGCGCAGCACGGATTTTGGCCCTCATTTTAGGGTCGTTGACCTTTTCGTAGATCAGCCCCTCAAGAAACCGCTCGCTGGCCTGATGGGTCAGTCGACAGATCGGGCATCCTTCCTGGCCCAACGCATCGCGCAAGTCATAATAGATCTGGGTCTTGGCCATGTTGCCTCAAAGTATAAAAAAACCTCTACCGACAGCTATAACGGCTGGGGTAGAGGCTATCAGACGGGAAAATCATTCCTCGCCGCTTATTTGGGCGAGCCTCATCGCCATATTTCTAGTATAGCACAGATTCTTGGATGATCAAAACTTGCCATTTCCCCAACCCTGCGCGCTTGTGCTACAATAAATGCCAGACTTTCGCCCGAACGAAGGGAATAAGGAAAAGGTAGATGTCACGTATCTATAGCCATTTGCCCAAGTTGTTCCTCTTGTTCGTCGCGGCCTTTTTCCTGGCGAGCTGCCGGCCGACGCGCGAAGCGGCTATGCCCCAGCCCACCCATTCGCCGAGGCTCGTCGTGCCGCAAGCGGCGGCCTCTCCTTCGCCGACAGTAGTGCCGACAACGGTCAGGCCTACGGACACAACAAGCCCCTCGCCTGCGCCGCCCACCCAGACGCCCAACGTGCAACCGACGGCCCAATCGGCCGTATCCCCCGCGCGCAAGAATCTCAAGCTCGTCATCTTGCACACCAATGACGTCATGGGGGAAATAGACCCCTGCGGTTGAGGCGTCCCCAAGGGGGGGCTGGCCCGGCGGGCCAGCGCCATCAAACAAGAACGTGAGAACGCCCAAGGGATCGTACTCCTTCTGGATGCCGGCGGCTCTTTGGCCGGCCAGTGGGTCTCGCTCAAGAGCGAGGGGCGGGTCATCGTCGAAGCCATGAACGCCATGGCGTACGATGCCCTGACGTTGGGGCGTTTCGATTTCGCCCTTGGGCTCGCGAATGTGGAGGAACGGGCCAAGGAGGCCAAGTTCCCCTTCCTCTCGGCTAATGTGGTGACCAACGAGGGCGTGCCTTTCTTTGAGCCCTATACGATTATCGAGCGAGAGGGCGTGCGCGTGGCCATCTTGGGTCTCAGCGAGGCCAACGCCAATCAGGCGCCGGGCATGACTGGCCGTTCCCAAGTGCGCGACTATATCGAGACGGCCTCTTTTTATGTGCCCAAGCTGCGTCCAGAGGCGGACGTGCTCATCGTCCTCTCTCATCTTGGGTTTGAGGAGGATATGACCCTGGCCCGGGCGGTGCCGGGCATCGACATTATCGTCGGCGGCAACACGCGCAAGCTGATGGAACTGCCGGAGCGGGTCGGAGATACGGTTATCGTCCAGCAAGGCTATCGCGGTGAGTGGATGGGCAAGCTTGCCGTTATGTACGACGCCGATGGCAAATTGGCCGAGGCCCAGGAGGAGATGATCACGCTGGGCCCCGACTACAAAGATGATCCGGAGGTGGAAGCGATAGTGGCCAAGTGGCGAGAGCTATACCCCACACCGACGCCGCGCCCCACGCCGACACGCCTAGAGACACCGACCAGGTAATAGATCAAATTCCAGGGCATTTGCTCAGGCTCCCCTGGCAAGCGGCGGTTGGAAGCCGTAGCCATCGGAGGTTGCCAACCCCTGCCAAGTCGCCCTGCGACGACTGAAAGCCCACGAAGGTGGGCTTTGCAACGGTTGCTGCGGTTTCCAACCTCTCCGATGGCCTTAGCCCGGCTCCGGTGCAGCGGTGATCCCCGGCGCGGGGGTGGCGGTCTCTGAAGGTGGCGCCGGGGTATCTGTAGGCGCAGGGGTGTCTGAAGGTTCCACAGTGTGGGTGACCGTTGGTATATCGCTAGGCGCAGGGGTGTCGGTGGGCGGCTGCGGCATTTCGGTCGATGTGGAGGTGTGCGTCGGCGATGGCGTGTGGGAAGGTTGCAGCGTCTGTGTGGCCGTAGCTGTGGCAGGCACCCCACTGAGCGTCGCGGTCGGCTCCGGCGTGGACGTGGCCGTCGGCGAAGAGGTTACAGTGGGTGAAGGGGTGGCTGTAACCCCCTCGATGCGCTCCCAGCCGACCCGGATCGAGGCCAGGTCGCCCCGCTCGTAGTATTCGATGGCGATGGTATGATCGCCGGCGGGCAGCCTGATGATGCCTTCTTTGCGCTCCGCTGGTGAATCAACCCAGTGATCGATGAGACGTTGGCTACCGACATACAAACGCACACCATCGTCTGCCTCGGCCCAGAAGCGATACAACCCTTCGGGAAGGTTCACGGTCTTGCGCCAACGCACGGAAAAGTTGTCCACCGGGAACCCCACTTGGGGCGATCCGTGCTCCCAGTTGAAATCGATGCTTTCGTCGTCGCGCAGGAAAACCGGTGGGCCACCCAATTCGGGATTATCGTAATATTCGCCACGCCATCCTTTGAACGTCTCGACCTTTTCCCACCACAGCCGAATATTGGCGTCGCCGGCCGCCTCATAATATTCGACCCTTACCTCGTGGGCCTCGCCCGTGAACCACACATGGCTCAGATAGGTCTTGGGTTTACTGTCGTGCCATTCGTCGATGAACAGGCGATCGTCTATCCACACGCGCACACCGTCATCGGCTCGAACCTGAAGCCGATAGGCGCCACGGGGTAGCTCCAACGCCCTCGTCCAACGGGCGCTAAAGCCATCCACAGGGATATTGGGGGCAGGAGAGCCTCGTCCCCAATCAAAGACGATCTCGGGGTCGCTGCGCTCCAAGCCCGGCATGCCGGTCAGGTCGGGGTTGCCGAAATATTCGCCGTGCCAGCCGGTAAAGTGTTCCGCTTCCTCCCACCATACGCGAATCTGGGCCTGGTCGGCTGCCTCGTAATACTCGACGCGCACATCATGATCTCCTGCCGTCATGGGCAGCTCCACCGAGGCCAACGTAGCTGCTTGATCAACCCAGCGGTCGATGACAAGCTTGTCATCGACCCAAAGTCGCACGCCATCGTCCGAGTAGGTATTGAAGCGATAGACGCCTTGGGCAAAAGGCCATCGCCCTCGCCACCGCACCGAGAAATGGTCGTTAGGCAAGCCGGATGGCCCACCCTGGCCCCAGGTAAAGTCGATGGTCTGATCCTCGCGGGTAAAGGCTGGCGGACCTTCGAGGGCCTGGTTGCCAAAGTACTCGCCGTACCAAGCGCGACGGACGATAGGTGTGGCCTGTGGCGGGGTGGGTGAGCGCACAGGCGCGGCAGTGGGAGTGGTAGGGATAGTCATCACATCGATAGTGACCCGCTCGGCCACCATGCGCCCCAAAGCGTCCAGCGCGCCCTCGGCGCGAATCTGGGCACCGGGCACGATCTCGCGCAATGAGGCCCGTTCGCCGGTGCTGCGCAAGACGACGGTGTTCTCCGGGACGATGACTTGTTCGACGCTGCCCTCCAGGGGGGTGAGCACGATGATCAGCGCGCCTGGCGAATATTCGCGTACCCTGCCCACGACGGCCGCCAAAGGCTCAGGCGTGGCGGTGGGCATAGGCACCGGCGAGGGCACGCGGGTCAATGTGGGCGGAGGTGGCGCAGTAGGGCGCGACGTCGGGGTCGGCAGGAGCCGGTCGCGGGCAATATTTACGTATACCAGGATACCCAAGCCCGTGACGAGCAATGCGGCAGCTAGGACGGCGACGAAAACACCCTTGAGCATCGACTGCTCACCCACGGCAAATTCTCCTCGTTGGTGGCCGTCGGCACGGCATGGTGACTCTCAGGCCACGATTTTCAGGGGCAATGGTGTAAACATGAGCACGAACAGGGCCAAGATCAAGACGGCCAAGGCCTTTTCCCCCGCACTGAGGGTAGACACATCGTTGAGCGGCGCTACTTGCTGTCGGGCAAAGAAGAAGACCAACCCGGCCCAGATCAGCCATCCCTGCCACACGACCAGGCCGAGCACCACCAACAAGCCGATGACGCCCCACGTTGCATAGCGGGCCCAACGGCCCCAAAGCGCATAGGCTACATGCCCGCCATCGAGCTGGCCGGCGGGCATCAGGTTAAAAGAGGTGACCAAGAGCCCGGCCCAACCGGCGAGAGCCATGGCATGCAACAGCACGTCTTCCCCTCCTGAGGGCAGGAATCGACCAAAGACGGCGATCTTGAGCAGGGCATAGAGCAGGGAATTGCCCTCCATAACATAGCCGCCCTCCGGAGGAAGAGGGCCGACCTCGGAGAGGCTCAGCCCAATGAGTGTGATCGGCACGGCGACGAGCAAGCCCGCAAGCGGGCCAGCTGCCCCGATGCGCAGCATGGCCCGTCGGCTAGGGGGGATGTCTTTCATACGAATGACCGCGCCCATGGTGCCGAAAAGGCTCATAGGAAAGGGAATAAGATAGGGCAAAGTGACGGCCACACCATGATGACGGGCCATAAAATAGTGCCCCAACTCGTGGGTGAGCAGGATGCCCAACAAGCTCAAGGTAAAAGGCCACCCTTTGCCCAGATTGCGCCACAATCCGGCCAGTGAGAATTCGTCGCTCACCCAAAGCAAGACGTATGTCGTGTGCACCGAGATCACGGTAAGAATGGCCAGAAGGATGGGCACCCAGCGGTTGTTGGGCTCGGGGCGGATCACCCCTTCAATAAAGATGGCCAAAATATCCTCGCCCTCGCGGCGCAGAAGAAGGGTTCGCCCGCGAGCGCGAGCGACAGGCGCGAGGCGCTCGTACGCCTCTTCCGCATCGACGAGCAGACGGCCGCGGACGCGCAAAGCCTCTCTTCTTCGCTCTCCCAGGATAATATCCTCGATGGTCATGATGCCGCGCAGCGCCCGCTGCGCCCATTCAACCTCGGCGCTCGCGGAAAGTTGCGGCTCTGTCCACGGATCAAACATGTCGTCGCCCCCGCTCTGCGCAAGCCCGGCTCGCGCACAAGATTTGACGTGCCCGATAATAGCACAGCCCAGGAGCCTTGGCAATGATGAGAAACTTGGCCCTCACTCAAACGGCCTCTTGCCGGCTGAACCGCCTTATTACTCGCTATTAAAGGTATACTTGCCCATCTCCTTCGATGTGGATAAACTGGCCCAAGATCTCGGCGTTCGTGTTAGGTATTTGTTTGGAGAGTTGATCATGTCCATTCGTATCGTTACCGATAGCACCGCCGATCTACCCTCGGAAGTGGCCGCTTCCTTGGGCATTACCGTCATTCCTTTATACATTCATATCGGTGGGTCAAGCTACCTGGATGGCGTAGAACTGACTCGTGAAGCTTTTTACGCTGGTTTGCCCACTTACGAGGCCGCGCCTACGACCGCCGCGCCGGCGCCCGACGTCTTTCGTGAAACCTATGAGCGCCTGGCCGCTGAAGGCGCTACCGCCATCCTGTCGATCCATATCTCGGCCAACCTGAGCAGCACGTTGCATGTGGCCAGCTTGGGCGCCAGAGCCACCACCGTGCTGCCCGTCAAGGTCTTGGATTCTCGCCAACTCAGCTTGGGCACCGGCTTTGCCGCCGAGACGGCCGCTCGGCTGGCTCAAAACGGCCAGGATATGGACACCATTATCGCCGCCGTCGACGAACAGATTCTGCGCACCCACACCTTTGCCATGCTCGATACCATGGAGTATTTGCGTCGCAGCGGGCGCGTAAACTGGGTTGTGGCCCGCCTGGGCAACGTCTTGCAGATCAAGCCCATCCTCCGCATGTACGACGGCGAGGCCGGCGCCGAGCGCGTGCGCACCCATTCTCAGGCCCGGGCGCGTGTCGTGGCCCTGCTTCGCGAGCAAGCGCCGTTGGCTAGGGCGGCTCTGGTGCATACTCACACGCCAGAGAGGGCGGAGGAGCTTCGCCAGGAATGTGCCGACTTGTTGGAGGGCCTTGATGTGCCTTCGGTGGACATTACCCCTGTGATCGGCGCTCACATTGGCCCTGGTGCCGTCGGCTTTGTCTGCGTCTCTCAGCGCGCCCCGTATGCTCGGCGGCGCTGACGGACCAAGGGATCGTCTCGGGAAAAACGGCTGATCTCAATGCTCAAAGGTATGTGGCCATGAACGGGAGACGATCAGAGGCCCAGATTGAAATTCAATGCTATGAACCGACCTTCATTCAGGAGCTGCACGCCGTCTATCAAGAAGCGGTGGCTCGCGTGCCCCATTGTTACCCTGTGGATAGAGAGCGATTTGTCGCTGCGCTGCCTGCGCCAAGCCAGGCTGCCGACGACGCGAACGGGAACGGCCTGCGCGATGAGCGCGTGTTGCTTGCCCGCGAATCCGGCCAAGTCGTCGGCTTTTTGCATTTGGGCGTTCGAGAGCCTATGCCGGCCCCTGAGGAATTGGAGAGGAATCGCCCTTTGCGCGCTGCGGGCGCCATACGTTTCTTTTGGTATCGTCGCGGGCACCGCGCTGCCGGTCAGGCATTGCTCGACGCTGCCGAGCTTTTCCTGGCCGAGCATGAACTGTCCATTCATCAGATGGAGGCCTTTCATTACGATTACACCTATCCCTTCTATCATGTAGAACATGCCTTTCTGAGCGATCGGCTTGACCATGTGCACGCCCTACTCGGCTTCAACGGCTATCATCGCTGTAGTAGCGAACTGGTCCTCGATTGGCCCGATTATTCCATTCCCGACCCTGGAAGACCCGCCGTGAACGTCGAGCTAAGCCGTAAATGGACTAAGGGCTCCGGGGCGCGCCCAGGTCTGGTGCTCACTGCCCATCTACGCGACCGCCAGGTTGGCGTGTGTGTCTGCGTTTCGTTGTACGAAGTGGCCCGGGTTGTCGAAGCCGACGATTGGGTGTACACGCGCTGGTTGGGCATTGAAGAAGATTATCAAGGGCGTGGCTTGGGACGTTTCTTGTTGCTCAGCGCCCTGCGAGATTTGCACACCGTGGGCTATCGCCACGCCACTATTTGCACCTTCGGAGATAATTATCGCGCTTTTTTGCTCTATAGCAATCTCGGATATCATGTGATCGATTGGACCTATGCTTTTCGTAAAAAACTCTGAGATTTACTTGTATATACTCTTTCGACGGGAGCCTCATGACCGATCTCGACCTCTGTTATCGAACCGCCACCGAACTGATCGCCCTGATCCACAAAGGCGAGCTTTCTGCCCGGCAGCTTATGGAAGCCCATCTGGCCCAGATCGATCGCTTGAACCCCAAGGTGAACGCCATCGTCACCTATTTGCCTGAGCGTGCCATGGAGGCCGCCCGCGCCGCCGACGAAGCTCAGGCCCATGGCGAGCCCCTCGGCCCGCTCCACGGTTTGCCCATCGCGCACAAGGATCTCGAGGACACCGCCGGCGTGCGCACCACCTACGGCTCCCCTTTGTTCAGGGATCACGTTCCGGAAAAGGACGCCTTGATCGTCGAACGCATTAAAAAAGCTGGCGCCATCTCGGTGGGCAAGACGAACGTGCCCGAATTCGGCGCCGGTTCCCAGACGTATAACGAGGTCTTTGGCGAGACGCTCAACCCCTATGATCTGACCAAAACCTGCGGCGGATCCAGCGGCGGGGCTGCCGTAGCCCTTGCCTGTCGCATGTTGCCCATAGCCGATGGCAGCGATATGGGCGGTTCGTTGCGCAATCCGGCCAATTATTGCAACGTCGTCGGCTTTCGCACCTCGCCGGGGCGCGTGCCGGTCTGGCCCACTGCCACCGCCTGGTCGCCTTTTTCCGTGCAAGGACCTATGGCCCGTACGGTGGAGGACGCGGCGCTCTTGCTCAGCGCCATCGCCGGGCCCGATCCGCGCTCGCCGATCAGCATCGAGCAGCCCGGCGATCTCTTTCGCCGCCCGCTGGCGCGCGATTTTCGCGGCGTCAAGACCGCCTGGTGTCCCGACTTGGGCGGCGCTTTTCCCGTCGATCCACGAGTGACCGCCGTGCTCGAAAGCCGGCGAGATACCTTTACCGATCTGGGGTTAATCGTGGAAGAGGCTGCCCCCGATATGACCGACGCAGACGAGTGTTTCAAGGTCTGGCGCGCCTGGCAATTCGAGCTCGCCCGCGGAGAGTTGGTGGAAAAGCATCGCGACCAGGTCAAGGAAACCGTGATTTGGAACGTCCAAGAGGGGCAAAAGCTCAGCGGCCCACAGCTCGGTCGCGCCGAGATCAAGCGCACGGCCCTCTATCATCGCGTACGCCAGTTTATGGAGGAATACGAGTTTCTGCTCCTGGTGGTCAGCCAGGTGTCGCCCTTCGACGTCCGGCAGCGCTACGTCACCGAGATCAACGGCGTGCCCATGTCCACCTATATCGATTGGATGAAATCCTGCTACTATATCTCGATCGTGGGCAACCCGGCCATCTCGGTGCCTTGCGGCTTTACCCCGGAAGGCCTGCCGGTCGGCATCCAGATTGTGGGCCGACACCATGACGATTGGGGCGTGTTGCAACTCGCCTACGCCTTCCAGCAGGCTACCCAAGTCTGGAAGCGGCTTCCATCACTATGACAAAAAACCTTGTGCCTTTTGCACCCCTGGCATTAAATTCTGAAGGAGGGGCGACACCATGCAATACGGCGCTATTCCGGGCGTGGCCAAGCCCGTTTCGCGGCTTGTCCTGGGCACCATGATCATCTCCGATGAGGCGGACAAGCGCGAGGCCAGCTTTGCCCTGCTCGATACCGCTCTGGCTTTGGGCGGCAACGCCTTCGACACCGCCCATGTCTATGGTGGGGGGCATAGCGAGCGCGGCATCGGCCTGTGGATGGAGGCTCGCGGCAATCGCGAAAAGGTGGTCATCATTACCAAGGGTTGTCATCATAACGCCGACCGCAGGCGGGTGACCCCTTTCGATTTAGAGTCGGACCTCATGGATTCACTGGCCCGCCTGCGTAGCGATTATATCGATGTCTATCTGCTACACCGCGATGACCCTGACGTACCTGTGGGCGTCATGGTCGAGGCGCTCAATCGACATTTGGAGGCCGGCCGTATTCGTGCTTTCGGCGGCTCCAACTGGAGCCATCAACGCATCGCAGAGGCGAACGCCTATGCCGAGGCCCACGGCCTGGTGGGGTTCTCTGCCAGCAGCCCCAACTATGGCTTGGCGGAGCAGGTGCTCGATCCCTGGGGGCCCGGCTGTGTCTCTATCAGCGGACCTCGAGAGGCCGAGGCGCGGCGCTGGTATCGTCACACAAACATGCCCATCTTGGCCTATTCCAGCCTGGGGCGGGGTTTTTTCTCCGGCCGCGTCGATCCGGATCATCCCGAAGCGGCGGCCGCGATCCTCGATCGGGCGGCGAACACCGCCTATGCCCATCCCCAAAACTATGAACGGCTGCGGCGCGCCCGCGCGCTAGCACAGGAAAAGGGTTGCACCATCCCCCAAATTGCGTTGGCTTATGTACTTGGCGCGCCGCTCAACGTCTTTCCTTTGGTAGGCGCTGTCAACGGCGAGGAATTTCGACAGAATGTGGCTGCGTTCGACATCGCCTTGACCCCACGCGAGCGCAAATGGCTCGATCTGCAAGTCGACGAGCGCTAGCCCCGCCAATGCTCGATGAGCCTTCGCATCCGTTCCCAATGGCTGCCCCGCCAGTAGAAACGCCCACACGACGGGCAGCGTCGAAAACGGGTATGCGCGCCCAATACGCGCTCGGGCACGTGCCCCTCGGCCTCTTCCCACGAGGCTTCGATCAGCAGTTCGTTGCACAAGCTGCAGCGGGTAAAGGATGCCGACGCATCGATGCCCAGCTCGTCCTGAAGCTGGGCCAACTGCTCAGCCAGGTCTTCACTTTCGATGAGTAGCGCGCGCAGCCCTTTGCGCTTGGCCAACTCTGCATCGCGGGTGAGCAACACCCGATCCTCACGCTGAGAGAGCATCACCAACTCGGCGTCGTTCAATGTCGGGTCGAAACGGGTGTCATAACCCAAGATACGCAGCCATTTGGCCAATCGACCTAACATGGCGTCCACCAGAAAGCGGGGCTTCATCATCCACCGCCCTCAGTCCGCATCCAGGCCGTCGGTCTTGGCAGCGTTGTTACAGCACCACCACCGCAGTGCGCAGGTCGTGGGCATAGTCCTCGCGTTCCATCTCGTAAAAGTAGTGCACTCGATTGCTTACACGCACGGCTTCCACGTAGCGCAACGTCCCCCGCCCAAAGGGCGAACGCAATCGGGGCTTGTCCGGATCGAGCTTGTAAAAAGTGCGCAGATCGTAGGTGATGGCCAGGCCAGGGCTATCGCTATAGTTTGCGCCCGAATTAGGCCGCCCATCGTAAAAGGCCGTGAAACAGGGCGGGGTATATACCAGGGCACTAATGCGCGCCAAGTAGCGATCCCAGGAATCTCCGCAAGAGATGACCTCTCCCTGCCAACCAAAGTGCACGCCATCCGGGCTCATGGCCAACCCCGTAGGGCAAGCTACCTCGCCGGAGACAAAGGCGTTGCTCTCGCGGTGCATGCGATCCAGCTTGGCCCAATCGGCGCCCTCAGGCCGTGGCGCCATGTTGGCATAGAGATACCACATCCCGCCAACGATATAGATCACCGGGTCTTTGACGCCTTCCGTGCCTGTATCCTGCGGCGAGAGCACCGTCACGCGCCGAGAGGGATCGAAATCGCGCACGTCCTCGGTTTCGAGCATGTCGATGCGCCAGCGGAAGTCATGGCGCGAGCTGTAGCTCACATAGAGCCGATAGGGCCCATCCGGGCTGCGCACCAGGCAGGATTTCTCGATAGAGAGCGCCTCGAAGGCGTCCTTGTGCGCCGACCAAACCCGCTCGAAGGTCAGGCCATCGGCGCTGGCCGCTATCACCGTTTCTTCCCCTCGCCCCGACCAGCCGCGATCGCGCAAAGGGGTGCGCAGCCGGTAGCTCAAAAGCCACAAA
This sequence comes from Chloroflexota bacterium, assembly GCA_014360745.1. GTDB lineage: Bacteria > Chloroflexota > Anaerolineae > UBA1429 > UBA1429 > JACIWY01. The sequence continues at coordinate 6,652 of JACIWY010000009.1, read as the reverse complement.
CCCGTTCCCTCATCCCAAAGGGCGCTAGGGCCGCCGGCCCAAAAACCCTCGCCTTCGCCCGGCGGTTCGGCTATGACTCGACCGTCGCGCGGGTCGAAGAGGGGCAAAAGGCCGGCCTGCTTGATCCCCGACCGATTCAGGGGATCGCCATCGCCAGAGACGCGGGGGCATCCAGCGGAGCAATACATGGGCCAACTCCTTAATGTGCTCAATATCTACGCCTAGGCCGTCTGCACCACCCGGCCAAGGCTGGTAAAAATCTATGCTAGCGATGCACGCCCCTCTGTCAAGCCAAGGCAGACCGACGGCTTGACGCACGAGGTTCTCTGCGGCATAGTGTGCAGCAGCGCCCGCCATAAGGAGCGCCGAAAGAAAAAAAACGCGCCTGGATAGGGCGCGTCAAAGGGAAAGATGAAATATGAAAGTGCACGTGTCGCCCGGCGTGTGTGGGCTCGAGGCCGTCATCACCGCGGAAGCCAACGCCATGTACGAGGTAACCCTAACTATCCATAGCGATTGCGAACGTGTCAGGCGCCTGGCCGAGGGGTTATCTGGCGTGTCCGCGCTGGATGAGTTGCGCGCACCTCTCCATGAGACGGCCACCTACAAGGCGGCAGGGCGCGCCGGGCTGCACGTAGCCTGCCCTGTGCCCTGCGCCGTGCTCAAAGCCATGGAGGTGGCCTGTGGCCTGGCCCTCCCGGCCGATGTACAGATCCAAATTTGCCGTTAGCCCTTGTTTTCAAAAGCCGAGATGGGGCAGCAGCACATGCCGACCGTGCCGGGCCCGGTGTAGGTGCCTAACACAGGCGGCACCACGGCGATCTGCAAATCGACGATGTCGAGGCAACGGCGCGCTTCGTCAGCCAACTCATCGGCCCGTTCGGGCGCAACGGCGTGCAAGACCATGGCCCGCAGCGGGCCTTGGCCGGCCATCCACTCGCCCATGATCTCCAGCATGCGTCGCGCCGCCCTGGCCGAAGTGCGCACCCGCTCCAAGGCGTCGATCTTGCCCTCGTGGAAATAGAGGAGCGGCTTGAACTGCAACAGCGAGCCCACCAGGGCGGCCGCGCCGCCGATGCGCCCTCCTTTGTATAAATACTCGAGCGTGTCCACCGCAAAGATGATCCTTTGAGCAGCGCACACACGCCGGGCCGCCTCGGCCGCCTGCTCGGCGTTCGCGCCGGCGGCGATGGCCTCTCCGGCCGCCTCCACCGCAAAGATTTGCGCCGCCGAGGCCGATTGGGTGTCGACGATCTCCACCGGCACCGAGACCTCTTGCGCGGCCAACGTCGCCGAATTGATCGTGCCGCTCACCCCGGAGGAGAGATGCACCGATACGATCCCCGTGGCGCCCTCGTCTACGAGCGCTTGATAGCAGGCCTGAAAATCGCCCGCCGAGGGTTGTGAGGTAGTAGGCAAGTTGGGCAACTCGGGGAGCCGCCGATAAAACTCGTCCGCCTTGATATCCACACCATCGCGCAACGTCTCATCGCCCATCCTGATGTAGAGGGGCACGATGCGTAAATGGTATTTGGCGACAAACTCGTCGGAGAAGCCGGGTGTGCTGTCGGAGACAAGTCCTACAAAGGGCATGGGGCACCTCGCATGTTGGATCGTAGGCCGGATAAGATACGCCATCACATCATCTTGTAACCCCCACATGAGCGGATGGTTGCGCCGCCGCTCTGTATTTTAGGCTGTCCGTTAGCCCTTTGTCGGCCGCTTATCCAATTTTATCAATCGGCGCCCATGCCGTGGTGGCGGGTTTGCATCTGCTCACACGGGATAGCAGGAGATGTAGGCCCTTCTTCCCCACGCTAAAGATTGTCTCGCCCGACACATCGCCTTGACCTACCGTATCCCGCCAAGGTTCGGGCTCGTTTCAATGCGGACGGAACGATTTTCACAAGATACCTGTTGGGCTGTCGGCAGGCGTCAAGTTGGCCTTTTTTCGATTTTGGGGCCCTCAGCGTTCGCGGATGATCCGTTCCACCACCAACTGCCGAAATTCGGGCGACAGGCTGGAGAAATAGGCGCTGAATCCCGTCACCCGCACGATGAGATCCGGGTATTTGCTCGGGTCTCGATGTGCCTCCAGCACCTTGTCGGCGTCCATGACGTTCATGTTGACCTGCGTGCCGCCCAGATCCACGTGGGTCTTGATCAGGTTAACGACATGCTCCACGCCGCCCTCGTCGCGCGCAAGCCCCGGATCCAGCTCGATCTGCATCGGCGACGAATTGCCATACCAACATTGCACCCCGGCGATAGCCACCGCCATGGCGCTGGGCGCGCCATCCTTACGAAAGCCCGGGTCGGGGTTGGCGCCGTGCGAGATCGGCGCGCCGGCATGGCGACCGTTGGGCGTGGCCCCCAACGTCTTGCCCATAGGGATGGTGTTGGCCCAGGAAAAGTGGCCGGGGATCATGTTGTGGCCGTTCGGAGTCGGCTTGGCCTTGACCAGCTCCACAAACTTGTTCGTGATACGCTTCGCCCATTCGTCGGCCCGCGAGCCGCCGCTGCCGTAGCGCGGGATGCTGCGCATCATCAGCCGCGCGCGCTCCCCCTCCGGCCCGGCCCAGTCCGTGTCCAAAAACGCCTTGAGCTCCTCCCAGGTCAGCCGGCCCTCCCGCTCCACGCGCTGTTCGATGGCGGCGAAGGAATCGGCCACCGTGGCCAACGCCGCAGCGTCGATGCCAAAGTTATAGTACTCGACGCCATAGTGAGAGGCATCCAGCCCCTTCTCAACAGGGCCATAACAGCACAAGTCGAGGGCCAGCTCGGGAAAGACCTCATGCTTGTGTTCGACGTGATAATCGAACACGTCGGCCATGATCTCGACCGCCTCTTGCAGGTTGGCGACAAAGCGCTCCCACAAGGCGACCACGCTGCGCTCCGCACCTTCTTCGGCCATCAGCTCGTTGAACGACACCTCCAGCACCTTGCCCAGATTGATCTTGGCCCCATCGTTGAGGCAATACTCGCGGCCGGGCAGGGCGAACCAGTGGCAACCGGAGTAGGCCCGCTGCCGCGCCAGCTCGATGGGGATGCCGTTGCGGCTAAAGCCCTCGACAATGTTTTCGATGCCCAAGAACTTGGGCGTGCCGGCCTTGTCCTCGAATTGGATCTCCACCCCGCGACGCAACAGCCCCGGATCCACGTTCGGCCCCACCGATACGCCCACGTTGGTAGGGATGCGCATCTTGTGCGCGGCCTCTAGGATAATGTAGGAGACCTTGTTGGTCACATCGCGGCCGTTCTCGTCGGGCCCGCCGAGTTGCAAATAGGTCGTGTCGCGCAACAGCACGTTGGCCACGTGAAACTCGGCCTCCTCATCGGTCAGGATGCCGGCGGCCACGTCTCGCTCATAGTAGGGCGTCAACAACACGTCGAGGCGCCCGCCCGAGCCGCTACCGTTGTACATGCGAGCCATGATCAGGTACCAAAGGATCCACTGACAGGCCTCTTTGAAGGTGCGCGGCGGGTTCTCCACCAGCCAGTCGTTCATCTCGGCCATCTCGAGCAGGTTCTGCCGCAATTGCGGATGCTCCTCCGCCTCGGCCATCTGACGGGCTGCGTCGGCCGTGCGTTGAATCCAGTTCTGCAGGCCCAACAGCACCGCCTCCAGGCCGTCGTAAAAGTCGGCCTTGTCGGAGCCATGCTTCTGCCTATAGGTGCGCACCTTTTGCAACAGCCCGCCATAGCCCAGCTCCAGGCCGATGGCCATATCCTGGCAGAAATGCTGCTGCCCAAAGATCGGCGCGGCCAGTTTGTACTTGGCGATGCGCTCCGGCAGGCCGCCCAGGTCCATTTCCGGTGGGATGCGCACTTGGCGATAGGAGGAAAAGTTCACCATATAGGCGCCGGCCAGCGAGCCCATGGGGTCGATATAGACCGGATGGGCTTCCATCAGGGCGCGAAAGTTCTCGCCCACGGCCTTGGCGCCGAAAAAGCCGCCCGAAGGGTGATTGGGCGTGATCTCAAAGCCTTTGAGAAGCACATCGGTGATGGGCATGCCGGAAGTGCTGATCGTCTCCACCAACTCGCGGCGATCCTCCGGCGGGAGGATCATGCCCCAGTCGTCGTGATCCATCGAGCCCACGACGCGCTGCTTCTCCAGCGTCTGCGCGAGTTTGGTAGCGCGCAAGGCGTCGTAACGCTCGGCATAGGTGTATTCTTTAACCGCGATCTGCTCCGACATGATGCTTCTCCCTCGCCCGTTTGTAGTATAACCTCCGCAATCATCGCCGCTTCTTAAGAAGCGCTTACAAACCCGCGCCTCCGTCCATCATCTCGTTCAACCTTTCAGCGCAAATCCCTGCACGCCTTCTACAAAATAGCTCTGCAATCGCAGGAAGAGTAGCACCAGCGGGAGGGTGGCTACCACGGCCATGGCGAAGGAGAAGGGATAATCCACCACCCCCGTGCCCTGCGGATAGCCTTTCGCCTCCGCGCCGATAAAGATCATCTTCTGAAAGCCGAGCGACAAGGTCCAAATTTTGCGATTGCCCGAGCTGACGATGAGCGGCCATTGGTAATCGTTCCAATAATGCACAAACTGAAAGATGACCAACACCGTCAGCGTGGGCTTGAGCATCGGCAGATAGACGTCTCTCAAGCAGCGCAAGGTGCCCGCACCATCGACCCGCGCCGCTTCCTCAAAGTCATTGGGGATGCTTTGAAAGGTCTGGCGCAACAAAAAGATATGGTACACGTTTACCCAACCGGTCACCAACAACGCAGGCCATGAATCCACCAAGCCATGCCCACCCCGGCCGCTCATATCGTTGCCCCCCGCCCCTGGGAAGCGGGCCAGCATGATATAGGTGGGGATCCAAAAGACGATGCCGGGGATCATCATGGAGGTGAGCAGATACATAAAGGCGGTGTCGCGGCCCTTGAAGCGCAACTTGGCAAAGACATAGCCGGCCAACACGGCGATGGTGCCGGTGACCAGGATATACCAAACGATGCGCACCAAGGTGTTGGCGATCCAGCGCCAGATGTCCACCTTGGCCGTGAACGCCGGGGTGAACATGATGGCATAGTTCTCCAAGTACAGCGTCTTGGGGATGGGAAACCACGGCCGCTGATAGAACTCGGCCAGGTTGCACAAAGAGCCCACCACACCGTAGGCCATAGGGAAGGCCATGACCAGGCTGCCCACAATGAGGATTACATAAATAACCAGCTTGCCAAAGGAAAAGTGTCGGGTCATTGCCTCGCTGCCTCCTATCTTTCCACCTGGCCGCGGCTCATGATGCGCATGTTGGTGGTGGTGAACCAAAGCAAGAGCAGGGCCATGATCACCGACCCGGCAGCCGCCCGCCCTAGATTGAGGTTCACGAAGGCGTCCTTGTAGATCTGCAACAGCATCACGTTGGTCATGTTGTGCGGCCCGCCCGAGGAGGCCACGTTGGCCTGCCCTCCTGCCGTGATCAGCATCACCGTCTCAAAGATCTGAAAGCCGGCGATGGTGCCGGTGATCAGGATAAAGATCACCATGGGCCTCAAGAGCGGGACGGTGATATAACGCAGTAGCCGCCAGTAATCGGCGCCGTCCACCATGGCCGCCTCATAGATCTCGGGGTGAATGCCCTGCAAGGCGGCCAAAAAGAGCACCACCGGCGTGCCCACCCCGCGCCATACCGAATAGAGGATCACAAAAGTTCGCATCCACCCCGCTTTCATCGTCCAGATGACCGGCTGCTGGCCGAGGATCTTGAGCACCGCGTTGATGACCCCATCATAAGGAGAGATAAAAGCAAAGAAAACCTGTGAGGTAATGGCCGCGGAGGTTAACGTCGGAATGTACCACAGTGCCCGATAGACGCCGCGCCCGATCACCTTTTCGTTGAGCAGGATGGCGATGAAAAAGGCGATCGTAGTTTGCAAACTCAGGATGCAAACGGTAAAAAGAATCGTATTAAATAGCGTGATCGGGTAAGGTGGACTTAGATAAGCCTTGTAATTTCCAAGGCCCACCCATACAGGCGAATCATATACACCGGTCCATCTCGTAAAGCTAACGAGCAAGTTTGCCACAACAGGGAAAATAAAAAAGATAGAATAATATAAAAGAATCGGGGAGAGGATCAGCCAAGCCTCGATGGGTTGCCGATGTCTACGTCGCCAGCGCGCAAAGCGCTCGGCAAAGGGAAGCTGTTCCGCCAGTTCGCCGCGTCGTGCGATCGTTGTGCTCATATCCCCATCCTATTTTCTAAAAAACAAACACCACCAGCCGGTTCGGCATAACCCCACGCAAACAGGATTTCACTTGTGGGGTTACAGCGTGTGGGCGCCCAATCTATCCTATGTATGACAGGCGGCGACCCACGCCATGGCGGATCGCCGCCTTTATCAGAATGCTACTTGGCCTCGGCGATGGCCTTTTCGGCGGCTGCCTGGGCTTCCGCCTGCAACTGCGGAATGGGCAGATCGGTGGTAAAGAGCTTGGTCATCATCTCGTTGACCGCCGTCCAGACCTTATCGGTCGCCTTGGGCCATTGCGGCATGCAGCCCACATCTGCATTTTGCAAGATATCAAAAAAGATTTTGTGTTGCGGCTTGATCTTGGGCAGCACGCGCTTTAGGCCGCTATAGGTCGAGGGCGAGCGATCGGAACAGGTATAAACATGCTCGGTGACTTCAT
>JACIWY010000899.1 GCA_014360745.1 Chloroflexota bacterium | reverse complement strand
GGCGAGTGCGTTCTGATAAGCGACTTCAGCCTGTGCCAGACCCTGCATGCCGACGCCGATCCGGGCCTCGTTCATCATGGTGAACATCGCCCGCATGCCCTTGTGCTCTTCGCCCAAGAGCCAGCCGGTTGCCCCATCATAGTTCATCACGCAGGTGGAGTTGCCGTGAATCCCCATTTTTTCCTCGATCTTGCCACAGGTCACGCCGTTGCGGTCGCCAAGGCTTCCGTCATCTTTGACGATGAATTTCGGCACGATGAAGAGCGAGACGCCCTTGATCCCCTCGGGGCCACCGGGAATCTTGGCCAGCACAAGGTGGATGATGTTGTCGGCCATGTCATGCTCGCCGGACGAGATAAAGATCTTCTGCCCGGTGATCTTGTAGCTGCCATCGCCCTGCGGTTCGGCCTTGGTGCGCATGAGGCCCAGATCGGTGCCGCAATGCGGCTCGGTCAGGTTCATGGTGCCGGTCCACTCGCAATTGGCCATCTTCGGCAGATAGGTGGCCTTTTGATCGTCGGTGCCATGCACGAGGATCGCAGAAGCCGCGCCATGGGTCAGACCCTGATACATGGTAAAGGCCTGATTGGCGGCCGAAAACATCTCGCCCACGGCGGTGCCGAGGATATAGGGCATGTATTGCCCGCCAAATTCCTCGGGCAGATCGAGGGCTGTCCAACCCCTTCTTTCATCTGCTCAAAAGCCT
>JACIWY010000898.1 GCA_014360745.1 Chloroflexota bacterium | reverse complement strand
AATGCTTTTTAAAACTTATATTATTTCTTTATGAACACCATCAAGTGGCACGTCAAGGCGCTGCGGCAACTCCGTAAACTGGACCGACAGGCCGGCGCGACTGTTCGCGCTGCCGTGGACGGGTTGGCCGCCATGCCGGCATGCCCGGGCGTCAAGGCCCTGACCAACCACAGGTGCGGCTATCGGTTGCGTGTGGGCGCGTACCGGGTGCTCTTCGATGGAGAGATACGGGTTGTCGATATTCAGGAGGTCAAGAAACGCAATGAACGCACGTACTGAGGTTCAGATCATCCACGATCGCGACGGCGCTCCCGCCTTCGCCGTGGTTCCCTACGCCGAGTGGCTGGCCATGCGGGACAAGGAACAGGCCCTGGTGCCCAACGAGGTTGTTACCCTGGTGTTTGCTGGCGATCTTTCGCCCATGCGCGCCTGGCGAGAACATCTTGGCCTGACCCAGGCCGAGGTGGCCGCCCGCGCCGGCATCAGCCAGGCAGCCTATGCGCAAATGGAAACTGCAGCCAAGCCGCGGGCGACCACCAGGAAGAAAATTGCGAGCGCCTTGGGCATTGCGCCGGAGCAACTTAACTTTTGAGCGCGTTGAATGTTCCTCGCTTATTTGATCCTCCCAGGGAGAGAGATGGGGCCAGACCCCAATAATTCATCGCGGGCGTGGCCCCCTCAGATGACCAAGGGGCGGCACTGTAGA
>JACIWY010000897.1 GCA_014360745.1 Chloroflexota bacterium | reverse complement strand
TCGACGCGCACCTCCGTCCCTCCTGCACTCGACACAAAGTCGACGTATAACAGGGCGCCGACTTTGTGCGCTATCTCACCCAACGGCTTTATGGGGTTCAGGATGCCGCTCGGCGTCTCGCAGTGAACGGCGGTTATCATCGAAGGGCGAAACGACAGGGCCTTGCGCCTGACAAGGTCGAAATCTATGCCCTCGTCGTAACCGAAGCCCGCCACTTCTACTTCTTGTCCCATCGCCTTGGCCATGTCGGCGACTCCGTAGCCGAAGACGCCGTTCGCCACGGCCAGCACCCGCTCACCCGGAAACAGCGCGCTTTTGAGCGCCCCCCAGAGGGCCAACATTCCCTCGCCCGACATGATCGCTGGCGTGGCGCGCGTGTATAAAATCTGCTGCAGCAGCGACTGGGCCTCCTCGTAAAGTCCGAAGAACTCGCTTTCAAGGTCGGCGCTGCCGAAATCTGCGAAGTAAACGCCCCTGATCTCCTTTGGCACCGAAACCGGCCCCGGCACTAACCCGATCGGATACGTCTCCATGTTCGTCCTTCCCCCTCTGCGCTTTGCTATTCTATCGCTCGCTTTGAAGCTTTCAGCGCGGTCCGTCGCCGCGCCGAAAGCTCGCCCAGTGTGCGCTCAATTTTATCACAGGCGCACTCGCCCTTGGTCGGTGAGGCGCCCAGGCATGTTGACGTAAAGGCAAAACGCCTTAAA
>JACIWY010000896.1 GCA_014360745.1 Chloroflexota bacterium | reverse complement strand
AACTTGAACATAGCCTAAGTGAAGTAAACAAAATAATAAATAACCACAACGACAGATCAGAAAGACATGAAGAAGAACATGAAAACATCTTCAACAAATTAGAATTCCATTATGCCTGCGAGTTTGCCAGAAGTTATAATTACTTTGAGCAAGGAGAAAAAATAGATCAATTACAAAAGGAAATAGACGAAATACAAAATCACATTAAGAAAAAAGAAAATGAAATTAATATAATAGAATCTCAGCTCTCTGATATTTCAAAAGCTGCTAATAGGATCAATAGTTATCTTAAAAGTATTTTTGGCAAAGACCATTTAGTGATCCAACCCACTGAGAAAGATAAATTTCAAATTTTAAGAAATGGAGAGAAGGCAAAACACTTAAGCGAAGGAGAAAAGGCGGCTATAGCCTTTGCATATTTTCTAACCCGATTAGAAGATAAAGAAACTGATATTTCAAAAGCCATAGTTTTCATAGATGATCCTATATCAAGTTTAGATTCTGGTCATTTATATAATACTTACGCATTAATTGCTTCTAAGTTAAGTAATTGTAAACAGTTGTTTATTTCGACGCATAATTTAGAATTCTTTAATTTACTTAAAGAATGGATGAAAAAAATGAAAGGATATAAAGAAAAATGTGGTTTTTATTTGGTAGAAAGAATTACCCAATGTGAAGAAGAAATCGCTACCTTAAGAAATTTAC
>JACIWY010000895.1 GCA_014360745.1 Chloroflexota bacterium | reverse complement strand
TGGTCTCGGAGCGGGAGCAATTGCTGGCTTGAATTACGCCAACAGGCTCAACCAATTTCCTTTGGGAATTTTCGGACAGGCTTTGGGAATAGCTGTATTCCCCACCCTCTCTGTTCTGGCAACGGAGAAAAGATTGCAGGAACTAAAACGAATGAATTCCCTCACGATAAGGACACTCTTCTTCCTCAATATACCTTCAGCCCTTCTCTTCATTCTCTTCGGAGTTCCCATAGTTCAGTTCGTCTACCAACGCGGTGCGTTCACCTATCAGGATACCCTGATGACCGCCCAGATTCTCGCCTTCTACTCCATCGGGCTTCCCGCCCTTTCCGCCACCCAGATAGCCAACCGCACCTTCTATTCCTTTCAGGATTCAACCACTCCCCTCCTTTGTGGTGTCGCCTCCGTCGTCATCTGTGCCATCCTCAATATCCTCTTCGTCGGACCTTTCGGCGTCAGAGGATTGGCTTTCGCCACCTCCATATCTGCCTATATCAACCTATTTCTTCTATTGTGGTTCCTCAGACCGCTTCTCGGCGGAATAGAAGGCAAAAAGCTCGCCCTTTCCTTCATCAAGATAACCGTTATCTGTCTTATAGCCACTCTTCCCTTCTATTTCCTCTTCCCTCCCAATCACTTCGCCCATAAGGGTATGCGAGGAGCGGTTTTTGAAATCGCTGTAATCCTGTTCGCCATTACTCCTCTCTATC
>JACIWY010000894.1 GCA_014360745.1 Chloroflexota bacterium | reverse complement strand
GCCGGGACGAGAACACCCTAGATGCGACGGGGCGCTGAAGCGGGATCAGCGCCCCGTCGCCGATTTTTTGCACGCCGAATAATCGGTTCTCACATGGGTTCAGGGAAAGATTTTGCCTGGGTTGAGAATATTATTGGGGTCAAAGACGGCCTTGATACCGCGCATCAGCTCGACGGCTCTCTCGCCCATGGCCTGCACCAGATATTTTTGGCGAATTGCCCCGATGCCATGCTCGCCGGTGATCGTGCCGCCCAGGGACAAGGTCAACGTATAAAGCTCCTGCTGCGCCCGCTCGAGGCGCTCCTCCCACTCCTTTTGTTCCAAGCCCACGTTCAGAAAATTCACATGCACGTTGCCATCGCCGGCATGCCCGAAGCAAATGGTGCGGATGCCCACGCGATCTTCGATCTGATGCACGCCTTGAACCAAGGTCGGGATCTGCGAACGGGGCACCGACACATCCTCGGTGTGATTCTGCGGCGATTCGTGATCGATGGCCTCGATGATCATGCGCCTGGCCTCCCACAACCGGTCGCGGGTGGGCCGATCAGGAGCCACCAATACATCCAATGCCCCATGATCGAGGCATAACTCGCCGACGAGGTCCATATCGGCTTCGACCTCTTCTCGACGTTGGCCGGTCAATTGGATGAGCAGGTGGGCAGCGGCATCGCTAAAAGGCACCTCTTTTTGCAACATCCGCTCCGACGCCTTGAC
>JACIWY010000893.1 GCA_014360745.1 Chloroflexota bacterium | reverse complement strand
TTTCGCAAGCTCTTCCGAAATGTGCCTCTCGCGCCGGCGTGGGTGAGCGCTTGTATATGGTTTTATACGCTGATAACGGGGGCCGCGCCGAGCGCCCTGAGGGCTGCGCTCATGATCGAGGCGATGATATTGGCCGGATGGATCGGCCGCCCTCAATCTCCGGTGCACTCCGTATCTCTTGCGGCCACAGTGTTGCTTTTGTGGCGCCCCTGGTGGTTTTGGGATGTGGGGTGGAGGCTTTCGGTGCTGGCCGCTTTAACGCTCGCCTCCTTGGCAAGCGTGGCGCGCACCTGGTACGGTGCCGTCGCGACCAGTCCCACCGTTTGGTGCACGACGGCGGCGCAGATAGCCTACACTTTCGGCAGCGTCCCCTTGGGGGGATTGATCGTAAACCTCGTCGCCATCCCAGCCTTTTCGCTGCTCTTTCCCATTGGGGCAGCGGCTTCGCTCTTGGCTCTTTTGCCGCTACCTTTGATTGGGTGGGCCCTTTGGGGAGTGGAGTTCGTTTTTGCCCTGTGCGAGTTCGGCCTGAGCGCCCTTTCCAAGCTGCTTCCCGGCGAGCTCGTCTGGTTTCCGCAGCTTTCCCTCGTTTCCGCCGTGACGCTTTTTGCGCTTCTCGGCCGAGCGGCCAACTTGAGCGGCCTACGCTGGCTCATTTTCCTTTCCGTAGCTTTAGTTCCCTTCGTTTAACGCCCTTGGGGATTGCCAAAGTTGCTCT
>JACIWY010000892.1 GCA_014360745.1 Chloroflexota bacterium | reverse complement strand
GGTATCTCTATAACCAACGAACCGATGCCGCCATTGATATCTGCTTTATAGTCACCCGCAGCCATTACCAAGTGCGCTTCCCCCACTCCCAAATCGATATCCAGTCTGCTAAGGGTCAAGCCTTCGAGGTTGAGCTCTACAGAGCTGACGCCGGCGTTCACACGCAGGTCAATGGGGATGGTAGGAGCGAGGCCGATCCGCCAATCGTCCTCCGCTTGTCCGATGAAAGAACCCCATGAAGTATACCGGGCTCTCAAGCGCACTTGCGCATGCCCGTTTGTCGTTTGGCGGTCGCACAACAACTCGCCGCGCCTTCGATCCAAGATAACCCGCGCCTTGATGAGGTTATCGCTGTCCTCTAGAGGTTCGATGCGTAAGCGCCCTAATCCTGCATCGATGACGATCGTGGCGGTCTCTACCCCTCGTGCGCTGTAGGTCATCTCTTGTGGCTCGGCGCTGCCCAGCGGCCGAAACGAGCCGGACAACCAGAGCAACGCGAGAATGGCCCCTAGGCCGACCACCAACAACAGGAGGCCGGCCACGCGTGAATGGCCGATGAGGATGTCAAGGCCGGCCAGGATCAACAGAATGGGCCATAACCGCAGGGCATCCGCCCAACTCCACTCGATCACGCCGACTTGTTGGAGCAACAAGGCCACACCCAGCAGGATCAACAGCACGGGCCAGAAAATGCTACGGGCATATCGTTCAGACATAGCT
>JACIWY010000891.1 GCA_014360745.1 Chloroflexota bacterium | reverse complement strand
GGCAGCGATAGCAATAAGGGGGGTTGATATGCGGAAAGTCGAGCAATAGAGGGGTAAAATGAGCCCGCCACGACGGCCGGCCCGACGCCGAAAGGGCGCCCAGAGTATTGCCATGGTAGCCGGTCCAGCGAGCGATCACCCGATACTTGCCTTCGCGGCCACGCTCCAGATGGTATTGGCGGGCCAACTTGATGGCCGATTCGACGGCCAGCGAGCCCCCGGAGACAAAGAGCACTTTGGACATGCCGGGAGGCGCAAAATCGATAACCTTCTTGGAAAGTCGGATAAGCGGCTCGTTGGTAAAGGGCGCCGAATAGACAAAGCTCGTCTTTTGCGCCTGCTCATACATGGCCTGAATGATCTCCGGTTGGCTATAGCCGATGTTCACCACGCCGATGCCGGAGCCAAAATCGAGGTATTCGTTGCCCTCGCTGTCGTACAAATAGAGGCCCTTCCCCCGCTCGATAATGGGGTAGACCTGGTTCAAGTTCCGGTAAAAGACATGGTCCATCGCCCGCAGCGCCACAACGTCTCGTTCGTGCATTTTGCCTCCCGTTTTTTTCTATTTTGGAATTAGAATAGCGTATATTGAGCATCACCCGGATGTTGATTTCGACGCGGGAGAATCTCGGTAGAGCGCAACTCGCGGATCAGCTCGATCAGCCCCTCGACAGCCGCCGCCAGCAGCCTTTCCCCCTTCTCAGGGCTGGCCTTGGTGGCAT
>JACIWY010000890.1 GCA_014360745.1 Chloroflexota bacterium | reverse complement strand
CGGGTTTTTTACTTTGTGCATACATATCTCCTGCACGAAGCAAAGCTTCGGGTGCGTACTCGCTCTGGGGATATTCCTGAGCCACTTTTTTGAAGGCATCCCCTGCCTTCTCATAGTCCTTCTTCATCACATATCGCCAAGCGATATTCATCCAAGCGCCAGCGTTGTAGTTGTAGTCATCGGAATAATCCAAACTCTTAAGCTCATATTCAATCCCCTTATCTATCTCTCCGACTTGCGCGCATTTTCTCGCAAGCTCGTGATATAAATCCCTTATCGCATCTGGTCTCGTGGCGCTCTGGATTTTCTGAAGATAGTTCTGCTCCTCCTGCTGGAACTGCTCGTATTGCGATTGGCAGGTCAAAAGTCGAGCCTTGGCAGAGGAGAGCAAAGAATCATCTCCCGTGCCCAGAGTGACCGCCTCTTGATAATCCTCTATCGCCTTGGCAAGCCAACCTTTTCTTTCATAAGCAACGCCACGATTATAGTAAGCATAAGCAAGGGTCATTCTCTCTGGCTTTGCCTCTATCAAAGAAGTGAGGGAATCTATCGCCGAGTCGTATTTCTCCTCCTGAATATCGCAGAGAGCTATTCCCAATTTCGCCTGCGAGCCTATATCTCCCTTATCCTTGGTTGCCATTTGAAAATATTTCCTCGCATTCCCCACATCCTCAAGGGCAAGATAGCATTGCCCCAATCTCAGGTTCGCTTTGGCGATATCCT
>JACIWY010000089.1 GCA_014360745.1 Chloroflexota bacterium | reverse complement strand
CTACGTCGAGGCGGCGGGGATGGATCTGTCCAAGTGGTTCAACTTGGATTGGTTCCGCCGTTGGACCGATGGCAAGCTCTCCGGGCTCGGCGGCTGCGCCGGCAGCGCTGATATGGTGACCTTTTATAATAAGACCTGGGTCAAGGAGGCCTGGGGCAAGGAGCCCACCGACGATTGGCGCATCGAAGACTGGTACGAGATGCAAAAAGCCTGTGTGCAAGCCAAGGGGGGGCCGGGCAACGGCTTCTTTGGTGAAATCCCGCCCTCGGGAGGTGACCATGGCACGCATGGCTATTATATGCGCTGGGGCACCGGCCTGATCGACAAAGAGGGCAAGCTCTGCACCTTTAACCATCCCGAGTGTCAGGAAGGTGTCAAGTTTATTATGAACGGCCTGAAGGAGGGGGTCTTCCCCGGTCGTGAGGATCGGGCGGAGGGCGCCTTCAAGATGTTTATGGCCGGCAAGATTCCCTCTTGGACCAGCAACCCCGGCTCTTCCAGTGGCGTGGTTCAGGGGGCGCAGGAGAACAACATCGATCTTGGTGTGGTCATCGGCCCCAAGGGGCCCGGCTATGAAAAGCACGGCACTATGATCTATACGCCCTACACCAATACCTTTGGCGCCTATGCCAAGACCAAGTATCCGCAGGAAGCCTTTGATCTAATGAAGATGGTCAGTTCCAAGGAATGCATGATCTGGCTGTGCCTCACCACGGGCAAGCAGCCCGGCGCCGAGCTCGATGCCTGGCGCGACCCGCGGGTGGCGGCCAAGTTCCCCTGGTTCCCCAAAATGGCCGACCTGTTGGAGGATAGCATCGGCAAGTCGTGGTTCCCCATGCCTTGGAACACCCGTTATTGGGAGTGGCGCGACGTGGGCGACAACGAAATCGCGCCGATCATCTTTGGCGAGGTGCCCTATAACCAGGCCAATATCGATGCCGTCACGGCGCACACGCAGGCCGTGCTCGATCTACCGCGCCCGCCCAAGCCCAAAGTCTGATTGTCCTAACAAGGGCGGCCCCTTTGCCTTGGGGCCGCTCGCCTTACGCTTGGGTCTTTTGCACGAGGGGATTGGGAATTACATGGTGAACGCAGAGGTTGTACGGCTTCTGTAATCATTCGTTTTTCTTGTACAGTGTAGAAATTCTCTTGACAAGTGCCTGTAGGTTATAGTAACATGGAATTGTCAAGGTGGCTGTGAATCAACCGAGTGCTTTTTCGGTCATAGCAGCCCTATAGGAGAAAGGAGGCCCGAGAAAAAAAGAGAAGCCCTAGCCAAACGGTTTTTAAGGCCCTGTGTTGAGAGAAACTAGAGGAGGAGGACGAAAATGTCTAGGATGACACGTCGTGAACTGCTCAAGTGGGGGGTGTATGGCGCCGGGGCTATGATCCTGGCCGCCTGCGCACCGAAACAGGCCGAGCCGACAGCGCCCGCGCAACCTGCCCAACCCGTCAAGCCCACCGAGCCGCCGGCGGAAAAGAAGCAGGAGGTCATCGTCCTGCGCTTCCTCACCCGTCAGGGGCCCATGGGCGACCATCACCGCGAGTTTGCCAAGCGCTATGCCGAGTCGACCAACGGCAGGGTCAAGGTCGAGACGGAGGAGGTACCCTGGGGCGAGGTCTCCAAGACCCTCGAAACCCAGTTCATCACCGGCACCATGGTGGATCTGACCTGGGGCGACAACGCCTGGTGGCCGCGCCTGGCCATCATCGGCGCCTATCTGGTCATCGAGCCCTACGTCGAGGCGGCGGGGATGGATCTGTCCAAGTGGTTCAACTTGGATTGGTTCCGCCGTTGGACCGATGGCAAGCTCTCCGGGCTCGGCGGCTGCGCCGGCACCGACTATGTCATGACTTTCTATAACAAAACCTGGGTCAAGGAGGCCTGGGGCAAGGAGCCCACCGACGACTGGAGGCTCGAAGACTGGTACGAGATGTGTAAGGCCTGCGTCGATCTCAAGGGCGGCAAGGGCAGCGGTTATTTTGGCGACATTCCAGGCGTTGGCGGCGATCATACCTCCCATGCCAACTATCGCCGTTGGGGCGCCGGCCTGATCGACAAAGAGGGCAAAAAGTCCACTTTCAGCGATCCTGCCTGCCAGGACGCCATCAAGTTCATCAAAAACGGCATAGAAGAGGGGGTGTTCCCCAGCCGCGAGGATCGAGCGGAGGAGACTTTTAAAATGTTCATGGCCGGCAAAATAGCCGCCTGGACTACTAACCCCGGCGCCTCGAGCGGCATGGTTAAGGGGGCGCAGGAGAACAACATCGATCTTGGTGTGGTCATCGGGCCCAAAGGCCCCGGCTATGACAAATTCGGCACGAGGGTGTTCTCGCCCTATACCAACACTTTTGGCGCCTATGCCAAGACCAAGTATCCGCAGGAAGCCTTTGATCTAATGAGGATGGTCAGTTCCAAGGAAGCCATGGTCTGGCTGTGCCTGCAAACCGGCAAACAGCCAGGCGCCGATCTCGATGCCTGGTACGATCCGCAGGTGGCGGCCAAGTTCCCCTGGTTCCCCAGAATGGCCGACGTCTTGAAAGAAAGCATTGGGAACCCCGATGCTTGGTTCCCCATGCCCTGGAACACGCGCTACAGCGAGTGGCGCGATGTGGGCAACAACGAGATCCCGCCGCTCATCTACGGCGAGGTGCCCTATAACCAGGCCAACATCGATGCTGTGACGGATCATTGCCAGGCTATCCTCGACCTGCCGCGCCCGCCTGCGCCCAAGGCCTGAGGTAATAAGCTTCTCTTGGCGGCTCCGATCAAGGGGCCGCCTTTTGTTTGCCGCCCCCCGCCCTGCGACGAGCCTGTTTCGCGGGGCTCTGCCCCACGAGGTTGGCGGGCGAGGACGCCCGCGCTCCAATTACAAAGACCTGCCTCTTGTGGAGCTCCTTTGCCCTTGCCTTGGTCGCCTTTGCCCGCCTTCTATGGGTATGCTATAATCGGATCGATCAGGCTCAATGTCGGCAAGTTTAGGAGCGCACGTCAAGATGAATTGCCCCAATTGCGGAGTCTATAACCCCGAGGATCGTGAGGTATGTTGGCGATGCGACAAGCCGCTGCCCAAACAAACTCCGCGCAAGAAGCGCAATCCGCAAGAATCCGCGCGGACGTGGCTCTATATCGCCATCGCCGTCTTTATGTTGTTCACCCTGCTGCAAATGTGTGGCGTGCGCCTGCCCTTTGGGCCGCAGATGCCCTCCCCTCAACCCGGTGGACATCTCTTGCCGCCCACATCTGCACCTTCCGGCCCGGCGCTGGTGTATCAGGTGGAAGCGCCCTGGTTTTTGTAAAAGCCCGTTCTCACCAAGGCCCGGCGAGATTCCATCGCTTTAGCTCGGCGAGCCGGCCGTAGTCGGTCAGGTCGAGCAGGATGGGCGTGACCGAGATGTACCCCTGGGCCAGGGCGCCGATGTCGGTGCCCTCCTCCGGGATGCCTTCCGGAGGCTCCCCGCCGATCCAGTAGTAGGCGCGCCCGCGAGGGTCCACGCGCGTCACCAAAGCGTCTCGATAGAGCCGGTGGCCGAGCTTGGTGATCTGCACGCCGACGATCTCCTCGGCCGGGCGATCGGGCACGTTGACGTTGAGCAGCAAGGGCTTGTCTTCCTTGTATTCGAGCACCCTGCCGGCCAGATAGGCGGCGAAGCGTGCAGCGGTGTCGGGGTGTCGCCCTTCGGAGCTATCCAGCGACACGGCGATGGCCGATACACCCCAGATGACTGCCTCCATAGCTGCGGCCACCGTCCCCGAATAGGTCAAATCGTCGCCTACGTTGGCCCCCAGGTTGATCCCCGACACGACCAGCTCCGGCAGGCGCTGCACAAGGCCGAGGAGTGCCAACGCCACGCAATCGGAGGGCGAGCCGTTGCTGGCCAATCCTTCGCTGCCATCCTCTAGGCGCGCGGGCCACACGCGTAGCGGCTTGTGCATCGTCTTGGAGTGGCCCGCGGCAGACCAGTTCTGATCCGGCGCCAGAACCAGCACCGTGCGTAGGGCGCGCAAGCGTTGGGCCAACTTCGCCAGGCCGGGGGCGTGAATGCCATCATCATTGGTCAGTAATATATAGGGCGATTGGGGGAAAAAGCTCTCCAACAGGATCCTCCAAGCGGGTATAGGATGAGAGAAATAGCGCGAAAAAGCGGGAACGGCTATCCGAACCATCCCCCTTGTCGGGCTCGTGGCGCGCAGTCGATCGTTACAACTCCGATACCTCCGCCGGCGGGTCGTTGGGCTGGGCAAGGAGTCGGCGGCGCAAGGCATCGCGCAAAGTGTCGAATTGTCGGCGGTAGGCGGGCGAGGCGATGGGATCGGTGGTCATGATGTAAGCGTCCTCGCGATTGTCCGAATAATAGGCCTTGCGCCTGCCCACCTGGCGAAACCCATACTTGGCGTATAGGTTCTGGGCGACGAGGTTGCCCACGCGCACCTCGAGGGTGACCAGGTTTACTTGGTGTCGGTAGGCCTCTTCGATCAAGGAAACCAAGAGCAGCTCGCCGAGGCCGCGCCCGCGCCAGGCCGGGCGGACGGCCAGCGTAGAGATATGCGCCTCGTCCACCATGAACCAACATCCCCCATAACCCAAAAGCGAGGGATCAAAGGCCGGGCGCCTTAGAACCCGGCGCACCGGCGCAAGCCAGGAGGTTTCTTCCTCGTCGATCATCCAGGGGGTATAACGTAGCACCAGATAACACGCGGTATTGGCGCGCTCGATTTCGTAACGAAAGGCCGTGGAAGACCAGGGCAAGGAAAACACCTCGCGCTCGATCTGGGATACGGTGGGGATATCCCGCTTTGCCATGGGCATGACGGCATAGGGCAGGCCCGAGAGCTCCATAGCGATCCTTTCAGGCGGATGTTCCAGGTGAGGGGTAATGCGCATAAATGGGGCTCAAGGTGTCGAGATCATCCCAACGCTTGTTCTGGAACACCTCCCAAGCCAGCTCGGCCAGGTAGCCGGCGCGACGCAACGAGCCGGCCAAGGAAGAGATGGCGATCTCGGCCTCTTCCTGGGCCAACAGCCGCTCCGCCAGCTCGGCGCTCACCTCGCCGGCGACGAGCAGCGGTTCTTCATCACGGGGGCTCCATTCCTTCTCCGACACCAGCTCGATATCCCCTTCTTGAACCGGCAGCCCTTGCTCGAAATGGTAGCGGGCGACGCAGATGCGGCCACGCCCGGCCTCGAGCACGGCGTACACCGGCCCACCGGGATCACCCACGGCGTAGGTGGTGATGTCTAGGGTGGGAATGGCGATGATAGGGATATCCAAGGCCAGGCATAATCCCTTGGCGACGCTCATGCCGATGCGCAAGCCGGTGAAGGAGCCGGGCCCTTTGGCCACGGCGACGGCGACGAGGTCGCTTGGATACAGCCCTTGTTGGCCGAGCAAAGTGTCGATGGCCGACAATACCTCCGCCGAGTGATTGTTCTCCGAGCGCCAGCTCCACTCGGCGACGACGCCGCTTTCGTCATAGAGCGCCAGGCTTGCATAGCGGGTGGCTGTGTCGATGGCCAGCAGCATTCACCTTCCCTCATCACTCTTTGCTGGGCTGCGACGAGGCCTTGCGCCCGGCCAGCTCGTCTTGCAGCGTTTGAACGATGTGCCGATAGTGTTCGCCTCGGGGCTCGAAATGGAGGCTGCGTTTGGCGTCGTCCAGATAGGTCAGGCGGATCCACAGCCGTTCGGCGGGGATAAGCCCGGCTGCGCGTTCAGCCCACTCGATCACGGTCACGCCGCGGCCATAGAGGTAATCCTCCAGGCCGAGGGCGGCGGCCTCGCCTTCCTCGTTGATGCGGTACAGATCCACGTGATACAGCGGGGGGCCATCATCCGCCGAGGGGTGTTCGTTGACCAGCACAAACGTGGGACTGCGCACCGTGCCCTTTACCCGCAGCCCAGCGCCGATGCCTTGGGTCAGGCAGGTCTTGCCGCTGCCTAACTCGCCCTCCAAGCAGACGACGTCGCCGGGCCTCAGAAGCTGCCCTAGACGTCGGCCGATGGCCCACGTCTGCCGAGCATTGTGGGTGATGACGTCAAAAGTGTTTTCGGTGAGAATGGGGGCCATGGTCGCCCTCCCACACACAGTTCATGGCGCGCCTACTCCGGCGGCTTGGACAGATCGATGATCGGGCCCATGAGACAAAATTGGCGCCCCCCTAAATAATGTAAGGGCAATAACTCTTCGACGTCTTGGTAAAGCCAATGTTCCTGAAAGGCCTCCGTCTCGGCCCAAGCACCGACGACCTCCACGATGAACAGCGAATGATCGCCGGGCGTCAGCACGTCGATGAGCTGGCACTCGATATGGGCGAGGAATTCGTCGATCCGAGGCACCTCCACGCGCTGCCCCGATTCTAATGTCAACCCCATATTGCGCAAGGCCTCTTCATCGGCGCCCTCGGGCTCGGCGCATTTCAACATCTGTTCGGCATACGGGCGGCCGGGGATGTTAAGCACACATTCTTCGCTGCGTGGCAGCATGTCGTGGATGTAACGCGAGGGATGGATCGCCAAGGCTATGCGCGGGGGCTCCAGGCTAATGGGGCAGCACCAGGGAACCATCGCCGCATGAACCTCTCCTTTATAGCGGGTAGTCAGCAGGCATATTGGGCCCGATGTCAACAAACGGTGAACGCGATGAAACGGAACCTCTTCTTTCATACCGCCTATCTCCTCATGTGCGCTAGAGTATGGCATAGGGGGCCAAGTGTGTCAAGGATGGGCGATAATCTTTTTGAGAAAGCGGTTGAGTAGTTACTTGTTTTGAGCTACACTGCAAGCGGGGTTCAACTCGCGCCAAAGGCTCAAGGAGGTTGTGGTGAAAAAGCTTTCGCCCATGTTTTGGGGGGTTCTGCTCATCGTCGTCGGTGCCTTGGCGTTGTTACAGACGCTTGGCATCGTGAACTTGGCCCTGACCGTGCTGTGGGCGCTCGTCTTTGCGGCGGGCGGGGGCGCCTTTCTGTATGTGTATGGGGCGAATCGTGCCCATTGGTGGGCGCTCATCCCCGGTATGACGTTGTTGGCCATCGCCGTCGTCGTCTTGCTGAGCGCAACGGCGCCCGAGGCGGAGGAAGCCTGGGGAGGGACGGTGGTCGTTGGTGCCATCGCCCTCAGCTTTTTCGCCATCTATGGGGCGAGACGCGAGTTTTGGTGGGCCTTGATCCCCGGGGGTGTTATGGTCTCCGTTGCGCTGACCACGCTAGTCGAGGCTCTCGGCGCGCCCATCGACGTTGGCTTTATCGTTCTGTTGGGCATCGGCGTCACCTTTTTGCTACTTTCTTTTATACGCACCCAAGAGGGTGAGCGGTTGCGCTGGGCGCTGATCCCGGGCGCGATCATGACCCTGATCGGCTTTGTCGTGGCAGCGGAGCAGGTCGCGCTCGTTCAGTATGTGGTGCCCGCTGCCCTGGTGGCGTTGGGGCTTTATTTTGTCTTGCGTAGTGTCCGCGTTGGAGAATAGGTAAGGAAGGCCATGCCTCAAAAGCTGATCGGGATTTTGACGTCGGGCGGGGATTGCCCGGGCCTGAACGCCGCCATCCGCGCCGTGGGCAAGGCGGCCCACGCTTGCGACATGGACGTCATCGGCTTTCACGACGGCTTTCGCGGGTTGGTAGAGTGTCGTACCACGCGTTTGGGGATGGATCGGTTCTCGGGCATCCTCACGTTGGGTGGGACGATCCTGGGCACCAGCCGTGACAAACCGCAAAAGATGCCCCTTGCCGGCGGGGAAACGATGGATATGACCGCCGTCGCCGTCGATAATTACAAACGGCTGCATTTGGATGTTCTGGTTTGTCTCGGCGGGGGTGGCACGCAAAAGAACGCCTATCATCTGCAGGAAGCGGGCTTGAACGTCATCACCCTGCCGAAAACGATCGACAACGATGTGGCCTATACCGACGTCACCTTTGGCTTTGATACGGCGATGACCATCGCGGCGGAGGCCATCGATCGGCTGCATTCTACCGCGGATAGCCATCACCGCGTCATTTTGTTGGAGGTGATGGGCCACAATGCCGGCTGGTTGGCCTTGGGGGCCGGGGTGGCGGGTGGCGCCGACGTGATCCTCATTCCCGAGATCCCCTATCACATCGAGAGCGTCATCGAGGCGTTGGTAGATCGCTATCGCCAAGGGAAACGCTTTAGCATCGTCTGCGTGGCCGAGGGGGCCTTGCCGGCCCAAGCGCCGGAAAGCGAAGAGCCCGGCCCCAGCGTCGGCGTGCGCCTGGCGCAGCAGATCGAGGCCATGGTCAACCTGCCGACGCGGGTGACGGTGCTCGGTCACCTGCAGCGGGGCGGGACGCCGACGCCCGCCGATCGGTTGTTGGCCACACGCCTGGGCACCAAATGCGTCGAGTTGATCCAAGAAGAGGTCTATGACGTCATGGTGGCCGTGCGCGGTGATGAGTGTGTGCCGGTGAAGCTCAAAAAGGTCGCCGGCAAACTCAAGACGGTGCCGCTGGATCACCCTTGGGTGCAGAGCGCCCGGCTGGTGGGCACCTCGTTCGGCGACTGAACGGGGGCGCCGAGACGGAGCAGGTTGGGATGCTCGGCCCAGACGGGCCAGGGCGGCTCGGACCGCCAGCCTGGCAGCGCGCTGTGTGTCAAAGATAAAAATTTTGTCATAAAATAGGCGGGAAATGTTAGGACATTGTTCATCCTGCGGTGCTATACTCGGGTAAAAGGATGCATTCACGGCATAGAGCAAGTTTTTACGCAAAGCTATTGCGTTTTGTTCGATCCTATTGTATAATAGGCGCGTAAGGCCAAGGTCAAGGGGCGTAACTTTTGGGCTGGCGGGACGTCTTACGTGGTAGAACAGAGCTGGCCAAGTGTTTGTTGCCTGCACGCCACGCAAGGGAGTTCATGAGGGGGCTACGGCGCGCGTTCGGGGAAACGGTCCTCGTCTGTTTGTTGGTGCTCCTCTTGGCGCCGTGGTCGGTGTGCGCCGATGAAACGACGCCCCTTGTTATCGACGTCGACGTATATGGTGGCGTCGCGTTGCCCGCCAGCGAGGCCCCGCACAGCCTCTTGATCCAGGCTACCTCTTGGGCGAGGGGCGAGTATTTTTATACCCTGACCATCACCAACCTAACCCCCTGGCCTTTGAATTCTCTCTACATCCTGGATCGTTACCTGCCGGCAGATCCTTCGTTGCCGGAGATCCATGCCCCCTGGTTTCCGGAAAAGATCGAGCCCGGGCGGGCGGCCTCTTTTGTGTTTTATTTCCCCGACGGGCCTATGCAAGATGCCTGTCATCAGATCGAAATCTCTCTGGCGGATGGGTTGGGCTTTGTTTTGATGGATTGCAATCCACCAAACGCTACCAGTGTCTGGAACGTTCCGCTCAGCGAAGAGATGGCGAGCTTTTTGGTGTTGCCATCGCTGACGATGGCGGAGCCGACGGGGCGTAGCCGCCTGGGCCTGCACGTGACGCGTAACTCGGATCCCAGGATTATGGAATTTGTGCGCGGGCCGGCGCCGGCGGTGGTCGTGGCGGTGGGCGATCTCGGCTGGCTGGCCGATGTGAAGGAGGCCTCGCCGGAGACGATCACCCTCGGCCGTTTCCAGGAAGGCGATCAATCCTTGGCCGGCGATCCTGTGGAACGGGCGCGGGCCTTTGTCGAGGCGCATAAGGACGGCTATCTGGCCAACCCGGGCGTGGATTATTGGCTGGGTTGGAACGAGCCGGTGATCGATGGGATCGGACAGATGGAATGGTACGCGGCGTTCGAGTCCGAGCGCATTCGGGCCATGGCCGAGTTGGGGCTCAAGGTCGCCATCGGCAACTTTTCCACAGGCACGCCGGAGGCGGATGAGTTTGGCGCCTTTTTGCCGGCCATCCGCGTGGCCAAGGAGTATGGCGCGGTCCTGGCGTTGCACGAATATTCGGCACCTACCATGTACGATGGCGTCGGCGCAGGCATCCCCGGTCTCGAGCCACAGCCCGGATCGGGCGCCCTCACGCTGCGCTATCGCTACTTTTACGATCATTATCTGCGCATCCACGACCTGGTGATCCCCTTGATCATCACCGAAGCCGGCATCGATGGCGGCGTGTTGGCTCAAAAGGGGATCCATCTCGGGGGCTGGAGAGATTTTTACGCGGGCGGCGAGATCGACTCGGCGCAGGCGCAGCTCGCGGCGCCCTATCTGGAGCAGCTCTCCTGGTATGACGATCAACTGCGACGCGACCCCTATGTGCTCGGTTTTGCCGTGTTCAACGCTGGAGAGACAGATGGCAGGTGGGCCAGCTTTGACATCACCGAAGTGTTGCCGCAACTCAGCGAAATCATTGCTACCAAGGCGCCCTAAGCGGGTGTACGTACTAATTTGATAACAGGAACCCCCAAGCCCACAGCTTGGGGGTTTTCGTGTGTGGCTCAGGGGCCGTTTGGCCGAGGTAGGGCTCGTTTATTGACACCCGGTGAGGTCTCCTCTATGATGCGGGCAAACACCGAGGGGTTTGCGACGTTGAAAGGCCATGGGGCCGTCGAGAGGGTGATAAAAAAGAGTTTGTTGGCGCTGTTACACACGGTGTCGATGTTGTGGTCGGCCAGGGGTTGGTGTGGTCGTGGTAAGGGCGCGCTACCTGCGACCATGGGGCCGTTTCCGCCCGCTGCACGCTCTGCGGGGGATGTGCTGGTCTTGCTCGTGTGGATGGCCCATATCGGGCTAGGCAGTCTGCTTGTGCGCCACGTGGCATGGGCCTTTCTCTG
>JACIWY010000889.1 GCA_014360745.1 Chloroflexota bacterium | reverse complement strand
TAACTTCTCCAGGGGGCGACATTCCTCAAAAATAATCTTCCCGAAATTAGATTGTTTCCTCAAATTTGACAAAAGAGAGGACCATCCTGTAACCTATATTATATTTACTTCAAGAAAGGAGGCTACAGGATGGTTAGTGTTATTCCTAAAGGAGTATACACTAGTTCTTAATATGAGTAGGAAGTATGTAGGGTATCTTCTAAGGAAATTTGGTAAGATTATCTACATTATAAATTATCTTCATGAAACTAAAGAATAAATATAAGAGTAATCCATTTAGCTCTAACCTAAAGAGGTCTATAGAGGTAGAAAGTTGGTTTGATAAGCCTAAGCATCCTGGATATGTAGAGATAGACCTAGGTATTGAAGAACAAATGGATACGCCATTTAATAGAGTTATGGAGATAGGGACAATCTTGGAAGAGGATAGATATAATCTGAGTAAACTTAGAGAGTCCATAGACTTAATAAAGCTATCTTCAGAGATAGAGAGGCTAGCGAAGAAACTTGACTATATATACCAGAAGAAGAATGGGAGGTATAACGATGAACATCATAAATAGCCTTACATACATTTCAGGAAGATTTAATTTTGAGGAAAGACGACTTCCTGTAAAAGCCTCTAGATTTGACCGTAGGGTATTGACTTGGAGTTGACTCCAGCAAGTATACTTTGTATATAATCTAAAGATAGAAGGAGGAGAGGACATATGTCAAGACAGGTCCT
>JACIWY010000888.1 GCA_014360745.1 Chloroflexota bacterium | reverse complement strand
TAAATTTTGGTTTGGCACCTCGCTCCATACCCCGCCTCGCTTCGCATAGTGTATGCTCTGCCTAATAGAAAACCCGAAAGCGCTTGAAGATAGGAGATGGTGAATCTTGGCTATACGCAAAAACTATCCCAAATGCCGCCGCCTCACCCCTTGGGAAACTTGGGATTCCTTTTTTAACGGCTAGGCAATACGCCCCGCATAGATGTCCATGATTGTGTGCAGAAACTCGATCGCCTTTTCTTTGGGCCGCTGAAACGAGTTGCGCCCGATGATCGAGCCAAAACCACCACCCTCGCGGATGGCGCGAATCTCCTCGAACACCTCTTCATCGCCCTTGGCCGGGCCGCCCGAAAAGATGACGATACGTTTGCCGTTAAACGCGCTCTGCACCACGTGTTCTACCCGCTTGGCCAAGGGCTCTGTGGGCACCCCATACTTTTCATAGACCTTGCGTGCAGCGCCGAGCTCCAAGTGGGCCGACGGTAGTTTGACTTTGATGATATTAGCTCCCATTTGGGCCGCAATCTGGGCGGCATAGGCGACAACGTCCAGCGCAGTTTCTCCTTCTGTGCTTATCGTTCCCCCGCGCGGATAGGACCAGACTACCGCTGCCAACCCCGCCTCCTTGGCCTCTCGTATTAGGTCGTGCAATTGCTCATAGAGCAGACGACGGTCCTTGGTGCCCGGGTAGATGGTGTAACCAATGGCCACGCAGCCCAAGCGCAGC
>JACIWY010000887.1 GCA_014360745.1 Chloroflexota bacterium | reverse complement strand
CCGATTGCGCCAGCACATTGCGCTGCCTCAAACTGCTCGGTTGCGACGTGGACCGAAATGGTGATTGCGCGCGCGTGAGCTGCGAGGTTTTACGCGAGCCGGAAGAGGTGCTCGATGCTGGAAACTCCGGCACCACGGCTCGGTTGTTGTGTGGCTTTATAGCGGGAGCACAAGATATATTTGCCGTAATCACGGGCGATTCCAGCCTCAGAAGGCGTCCCATGGATAGGGTCGCAAGGCCCCTTTTGGCCATGGGAGCCAGCATAACTGGTCGCGAGCACGGGAATAAGCTTCCCCTCGCGCTGCGCGGGCGACGGCTGTCGGGCGGGGAGCACATCCTTCCCGTGGCGAGCGCCCAGGTCAAGTCGGCGCTGCTCATAGCTGGCCTGTCGGCTCAGGGCAGCACTACCGTAATAGAACCGGCCCCTACGAGAAACCACACGGAGCTCCTCCTCAATTATCTCGGCGTGCCCATAGAGAGCGAGGGCAACAGGGTTACGGTTTATCCCTGTTGTGATCTGCCGGGCGGCAAGTGGCGCATCCCGGGAGATTTTTCGTCCGCCGCCTTTTGGATCGTGGCCGCTGCCATATTGCCGGAGTCCGAACTTCTCGTCGAGGGCGTGGGGGTCAACCCGACGCGCACGGGATTGCTTTCCGTCTTGAAACGCATGGGCCTAAATATAGAGATGCCACAAAGAGACACTTCAGGCGGAGAGCCCGTGGCTGACATA
>JACIWY010000886.1 GCA_014360745.1 Chloroflexota bacterium | reverse complement strand
TATCTCTTGCTGCAAGGCAAGCCACCTTGCCAATACCGCGGGGCCGTCTCGCAAATGCCCTTGATAGGTCGCGACTTCCGGCAACCTTTGCCGTAGTGTTTGCACCGCATCCTCCCAGGCAGCGTCTGTGGCAAAGATCGGGCTCAAATCCCAGGTGTACTGTTGTGGGATTTCGCTTCGCTTCGGCAATTGATCGCTCATGGCGCTTTTTCTCCCTTGGCCGTTTTTTTGCGATTATCGCACAGCTCAGCGGAACGAGCAAGGCCCACAAGTTATTGAGGAATTCGGCCTTTGCAAAACTTGACATTCGCGCACATATCGACTATAATTTCATATTAAATCCATAGAATTAAAGGATCATAGTGTGTGACATCGGGGGTGGCGTCATGAAACTCAATACACGTATGCGCTACGGCACTCGGGCCATGCTGGAGTTGGCCCTCCGTGAAAACGAGACCCCAGTCAGCGCCAAGGAGATCGCCGAACATCAAGAGGTCTCGGCCAAATATTTGGAAAGCGTGCTGGCGTCTTTGCGTGCCGCCAACCTCGTAACCAGCATCCGTGGCGCAGGCGGTGGCTATGTGCTGGCCAGGCCCGCCGCAGAGATCACCCTCCGAGATTTGTTCGAAGCCCTGGAAGGCACCGAGGGCTTGGTGGAATGTACGACGAACGCCGAATTGTGTCACCGACATGATGCATGCGTCACACGTGAGGTGTGGGCCGAGATGTAC
>JACIWY010000885.1 GCA_014360745.1 Chloroflexota bacterium | reverse complement strand
GTGGCGATCATCAGGCCCTTTTCTTCTGCAAGGGCAAGAATCTTCTTTGCAATCATAGCCCTAGAACCCCGTGATAGAAACCGGCAGCCAAAAGGACACAAAGCGCGGCGGCAAAGCCTGCGACGATGTCGTCGAGCATGACACCCAAGGCATCGTTGCGGCGGTCGGCCCAACCGATGGGGCCGAGTTTGGTGATGTCGAAGAAGCGGAACGCGAGAAAGGAGAAAACAAAGCCGGGCCAAAGACTTAGGAGGTCTGCGCCGGCGTGGGAGGCCCCGATCGAGACAGGCAGGAAGGCGAGCCATTGACCGGCCACCTCGTCAATCACGATCTCGGACGGATCGTGATCTATCTTTCCCTTTGTTTCCAGATGCGTAGACCACAAACCTAAAGCAAAGACGAGCACAATTCCGGCGAAGAGCAGAGCCGGTCCGCCTGCAAGATGCAGGGCCCATGCCACAGGCAGGGCCGCGAGCGATCCCCATGTGCCGGGGGCCGGACGCAGGTGGCCAACGTAGAAAAACGTTGTGATCAAATGGGTTAGGCGCATGATTTGACCAATGTCACGACCGCTTGGGCGGCGATGCCTTCCTCTCGTCCGGTGAATCCGAGGCGTTCTGAGGTGGTGGCCTTGACCGAAATGCGGTCAGAAGCGAGCCCGGTGATCTCGGAAAGGGCGGCCTGCATGGCGGCGGCATGGGGGGTGATCTTGGGGCGTTCACAGATAAGAGTGA
>JACIWY010000884.1 GCA_014360745.1 Chloroflexota bacterium | reverse complement strand
GGGCGTCATCGTCGTCGTATACGTGCGGGTTTCCCGTCTCGTGGAAGCGAATATAAAAGTCCTCGATGTTGGGGATGCCCCCCAGCTCGGCATGAGCCACCCAGATACCATCCTCTTGCACTCGCCGTTGAAAGAAGGAAGGATAAATAGAGACATACTTGTCGAACGCAGCGCGAAAGCCCCACTCGGGCTCGTGGTGATAAAGGATAAAACGCACGTCGGCCCGCCCAGGGTTGCGCGCCTGGGGCGAAAGGCCCAGCTCAAAGACGACATAGTATTGATGGGTCGAGCTATTGTACGCAAAGCGCGCCACCGCCGGCCGGGCCATCGGGTAAGCCAGGGCCAAACCGGCCACTCCCTCGGCGCCCACCTCGCCGCCCAACGAACTCAGACAATAGTGGCTCCACAGACCGTTGGCACCAAAGCCGTCGTTTTCCACCCAGCCAGTGTCGCCCCAACGGCGCGTGGTATCCAGGGCAAAGACACTCTCCACCACCGAGCCTGCCGCATAGCCGGTGCGGATATCCTGCCACCAGGTACGTCCTTCCGGCGCCAGGGGCAGGCTGAAATAGAGCGAGATGGCCCGATCGGCACCGGTGGTATCTTGTAAGCTGGCATCGACCAGGATAAACTTGTTACGTCCCTCAAATTGGGCGGTCAGTTCCAGCCCCAAGGCGGCGTCAGCGCCCCGATAGACCAGCTTTCCCCCTTCCCAGGCCACGCTTCCGCCGAGGT
>JACIWY010000883.1 GCA_014360745.1 Chloroflexota bacterium | reverse complement strand
AATCTTGGGCTCAGGGTAGCGATAGACCCCCTGCTGCTCGCGGACGATGCGCACAAAAGGCTCCTGGCCATAAGTACTGCGATAGACCTTCCATAAATCCTTGAGTTCCAACGTGGCGCCCGGCTTGGTGAACACGTGTGCCGTGGCCAGCACGCCGCGCACCAGCTCGATAGCCGTCACCGACATGTGCACCGGTACGACGTCGCCATCGCGACGCAGCGCCTGGATCACTTCGGCAGTGTGTCGATGGCCGGTGGGGGCATAGGAGCGCACGGCGTGGCTGCGGTCGGGGTGATGCGACGAAGGCCCTGGCGACGCGCCGGCCTCGGAGGAACCGGCTTTGACCTCGACAATCACGCCGCGCTCGCGATCCACCACATCGTGTAGGAAAAGCGGCCATAAAGCCAGCGTCGTGGCCGTGGCGTTACAACCCACACCGCTGACGTAATCGGCGCCGACGATGGCCTCGCGGTTGATCTCCGGCAGACCATAGACGAAACGCTCCAGCCATTGGGGCGCCGTGTGCTCATGGCCATACCACCGTACATAGTCCTGTGGATCACGCAGGCGAAAATCGGAGGACAAGTCGATGATCTTGGGCGCCAAGGTGGCCAATTGATCGATGCGCGTCATCACCTCGCCATGGGGCAGGGCGACAAAGAGCAGATCGCAGGGGTCCAGGGCAGCCAACGACGAGAACTTGAGCATGGTACGACCGCGCAGATTGGGATGCAAC
>JACIWY010000882.1 GCA_014360745.1 Chloroflexota bacterium | reverse complement strand
GTAAGACGTGTATCAGCGGGAAGGGTGAAGGGAAGCTGGCGTGTTTCCCTTAATATGCGCCAGTCCATAACCTGATAATCCACATTTGCCCTTCCCACGAAACGCACCGAGAAGGGATTGAGGGCGATGAGCCCCCTGTAGTAATCAAGTATTTTGAACTCATAAGGGTTGGGGCTGAAGGGGTTACTGCCGATATCTTGGAAGGTGATAGCCACGGTCTCGCTGAACCAATCAACTGGATGTCCTAAAAGGCATCCCTGGGGATGGTCCGTTGCGTAAGGGGAATTAGCTGGGACATAAAGGATTTCATCAACGATATCGTGAGGTTTTCCCTGGCTATCCCTATAGGTATAGTCAACCTTGAACCAACGGTCAAATGGCTGGGGAGCGAAGGCAATCTTACCGGTATCGTAATCAATTAGATATTGGTTGGAGGAAATTGAATCAATATCATCGGGTAGGTTTGGGTCGCCCTCTGCCCGCTGAAGGGGTGCTGAGTAAACAATTATGCCCCAGTTGGGGTCTGCGGGGGCGAAGCGAAGCAGGTAATATGAAGCCCAGCCAACTTCTCCATTCGTTGGAGCGGGGATGGAGAAGGATTCGCCATAGATAAGGCGGAAGATGTCGGGATTAGCGTCGTTAGGATTGGCAGTTATGAGGATTTCTCCCGGAACCTGGGGATTTGTTGCCGCTATTGCTGTGGGAAGGTTCTGAGGCTCAGAGGTAAGGGAGGATAG
>JACIWY010000881.1 GCA_014360745.1 Chloroflexota bacterium | reverse complement strand
TATATGCCTTGCCCGAAGGAGTGCCGTTCAAAGCGAAGGATGTGGTCTTTCGCATCCATGGGCCTTACAGCGCCTTTGGCATATACGAAACTACCATTTTGGGTATATTGGCCAGCTCGAGCAGCTGGGCGACAGCTGCTCGAGAGTGTGTAGAGGCGGCTTGTGGCAAGCCGGTCCTCTGTTTTGGTGCACGACACGTCCATCCAGCCGTGGCACCCGCGATGGAACGCGTCGCAGTGGCCGTCGGCGGGTGTTCATCCGCCAGCTGTATCCTTGGAGCCAAGCTGGCTGGGATAGAGCCGCAAGGCACGATCCCCCATGCTGCTATTTTGATAGTGGGCGATACCGTCGAGCTGGCCCTTTTGTACGACAAATGCATCCCTGAGGAAGAAGCGCGCACCATATTGGTGGACACGTTTAAAGATGAAGCAGAAGAGTCCCTTAGGGTTGCAGAGGCCTTAGGCGGCAAACTTGCCGGCGTAAGGCTCGATACGCCTGGAGAACGGGGGGGCGTCACGCCGGAACTGGTGCGCGAGGTGCGGTGGCGGCTCGACAAATCTGGCTTTACCGATGTCAAGATCGTAGTCTCGGGCGGACTTTCTCCCGACCGCATCAGAGAACTGGCCCAGGCTGGAGCCGACTTCTTCGGGGTCGGAAGCTATATAGCCCATGCCAAGGCGATTGACATGACGATGGATATAAAGATGGTAGACGGCGTTCCAACGGCCAAGAGAGGGCGGC
>JACIWY010000880.1 GCA_014360745.1 Chloroflexota bacterium | reverse complement strand
CGTCTTCTGCTGTTCCGGCTGCACGGTATAGGCAATGAATTTCTTTGCCTGCTCGACATCCTTGGCACCTTTGGGAATGGCCCAAGCGTCGAAGTCGTAGATGCCGCCGTTCCACACGACCTTGAGGTTGCTTTCTTTCTGCACCGCGGCAATACGACCGTTGTAGGCCGAGCTCATGACCACGTCACCCGAGGCCAGGTACTGCGGCGGCTGGGCGCCGGCTTCCCACCACTGGATGCTCGGCTTGAGTTCGTCGAGCTTCTTGAAGGCGCGGTCCTGGCCTTCCTTGGTGCCGAGCACCTTGTACACCTCTTTCGGCGCGACGCCGTCGGCCATCAGGGCGAACTCAAGGGTGTACTTGGCGCCCTTGCGCAGGCCGCGCTTGCCCGGGAATTTCTTCGTGTCCCAGAAATCCGCCCAACTGGTAGGCGCGGTCTTGAGCTTGTCGGCGTTGTAGGCCAGCACCGTGGACCAGACGAAGAAACCGACGCCGCACGGCTGGATGGCCCCCTTCACGTAATCGCTTTCGTTGCCAAACAGGGCCGGATCGAGCTCCTCGAACATACCCTCGTCACAACCACGCGCCAGCTCTGGCGACTCCACCTCCACCAGGTTCCAGGACACGCTCTTGGTGTCGACCATGGCCTTGACCTTGGCCATCTCACCGTTGTACTCCCCGGCGACGATCTTGCCCTTGCCAGCCTTCTCCCATGGCTCGTAGAACGCCTTGACCTGGGCCGCCTT
>JACIWY010000088.1 GCA_014360745.1 Chloroflexota bacterium | reverse complement strand
AACCTACCTGACCGTAGGCATCTATAATCGGGAACACTCTACCGTGGCGCTTACCAACGTCCTGGCCGTGGCTACCAATGGCCAGAACGTCTGGGGCGTGTATAGCGGCGAGTCGTCGCTGTATGTCTTTAACAGCATCATCAAAGCCATTGGCGGCAGTCTGGAGAACCACGGCATCAATCTCTTTGCCGCCAGCGGGGACTATGCCATGTATCGGGCGCAGATAGACCAATCGCAGATCTACGGAGCCACCAACACCGTGTACGGCGACACCGAGTTTCGCATCGAAATTCGCTTGTCTACGCTTTTTGGTGGAGAGGTTCGCTTGCTTCCCGATCCCCTCGCAGAGCAACCCCATTGCAGCGGCGTGGTCGATGGCGATCTCCCTGCGCGCTTTGTACCTGGCCCCTTCTGCCCCTGAACGGGAGGTGAAGGATGGGACATCCTAAGGTCCTCTTCCTGCTCATTGTGTCCAGCGCTGTTCTGGCGAGCCCCGGCCCACAGGCGGCCTTGGGCGCCGCCCCTACCGCTCCGGGTATGGGCGATATGATGCTTAACCTGGATAGTCACGCGCCGTTGGCAGGCGTTTTGGGCACGGCGCCGGATTTCAATGGCGCCAACGCGGTGACTTTGCCGAACAGCATAGATCACGCCGAGCTGACGACCATGGCTTGGATCTATTATACAGGCGGCTGGTCGATCAACAGCATCTTGGGCAACAAAGTCGGCGGTTGCTCCGTGGGTTGCAACGATCGAGACGTATAGCATTGCCGATTGCCAAGATTTGCTCCCATCACTTGCCCGTGAGGGATAGGATCGTGTCATGACCAGCTCAAATAGGAAACTCGCTATTGTGGTGGTTCTCGTGGCGCTCGCGGCCCTGGCCGGAACGGCCTTAGCCCAAGGGGCGGGCCCGACAATTTTGCGCTGGGTGCTGGACAGCGGGGGCGGGCCCGCGTCGGGCGGCGAGGTGGCCATCGTGGGCTCCCTCGGTCAGCCCGTCGTCGGGCTCTCCTCTGGCCCCGAGGTGACCCTGAATGCCGGATATTGGACGGGCCTGCCCACACTTCAACTGAGTAAGAGCGATGGGCTCGATTACTGGTATGCCGGCTGGAACTATGACTATACTATGGTCATCAGCAACACGGGCGAAGCGATGGCCTCTGGGCTCGTGGTTACCGACACGCTCCCCGCCCGAGTTCAGATCATCGCCTTGCCCGCCGGCGCAGGAAGGGGGCCGGATGGCTCGATTGTCTGGCGCCCGGCGGATTTGGCCCCAGGAAGCGTTCTCACCCTCACCCTGCGGGTGCGCACCTTCTCCGATGTGCGGGGAGTGATAACCAATATAGTACAGGCGAGCTGCGACGGTGAGCCGGTGGTGACGGCGATGGATACGACGCTCATCGTGGCGCCGCCGGCTGCCACGCCTTCGGCCACGCCGAGTGTGACGCCCACGGCCACCCCAACGTCTGAAGATCTGATCCTGACCGGCTTTGTTTATGGCGAGGTCGGCGGCAGCGGCTCGCCGAGGGGCCGCAGTTCGTTTGCGCCGGGGCGACGGGTTGTCGTGGCCGGGGCACGGGTGATGGCCATGCTATGTACCCTCCGCAATCACGAGGCGACTTCTGATTCCAATGGTCGGTACGAACTTGCCATCCCGGCGGTCGATGCCGACGCTTGTGCAGAGACGACCATCAGAGTGAGCGCCGAGGGGTATCAGCCGCTCTATCGCACTTTCCAGATCGGCGATCTGCGGGCCCAGCCCGAGCGGGATTTTGTGCTAACCCTCTCGCGGGGCGGGCTCATCCACCTGCCGCTGGTGACGCGATAGATCGGGTTGTGTTATAATCTATGAACGGGATGGTTAAAAGCGCGCCTAAAAGATGCGAGGGAGAGTCCCGCGCCTCGGCGCAAGGAGAGGAGGTGCGACGTGCCGGCGAGACGCACGAATGTGGTGTTCATTTTGACCGATGACCAAGGGATCTGGGCGGCAGGGTGTTATGGCAACCCAGAAATCCGCACGCCGCATATCGATCGTCTGGCGGCGGAGGGGATGCGTTTCGAGCGTTTTTTCGTGGCCACGCCCGTTTGTTCGCCCAGCCGGGCTACGTTGCTTACCGGGCGCATCCCTTCGCAGCACGGCGTCCATGATTGGATCCGCGAAGGAAACGTGCCCCCCAACGCGGCCGAATATATCCGCGATGAGGTCTGTTACACCGATGTTCTTGCCGAACATGGCTGGCATTGCGGCATCAGCGGCAAGTGGCATTTGGGGGCCAGCCAGATTCCACAACATGGCTTTCGCCATTGGTATGTGCATCAGCGGGGCGGTGGGCCCTATTACAACGCACCGATGGTGCGCGATGGGCAGTTGATCGACGAGCCGGGCTATGTCACCGATCGTATCACCGACGACGCGCTCGAGTTCCTAGACGCCAACGCCAAGGGCGAGGCTCCCTTTTACCTGAGCGTACATTATACCGCGCCCCATAGCCCTTGGGATTGCCACCCACAAGAGATTGTGGATTCGTACGACGATTGCGCCTTTCGCTCTTGTCCGCAGGAACCTCGCCATCCTTGGGCCGTCAGCCTGACCGATCGCTGCCTCGGCAATCGCGAGATGCTCAAGGGGTATTTCGCCGCGGTGACGGCGATGGACGCTAACGTGGGGCGTATCCTCGATCGCTTGGAGCAGCTCGGTGTGCGCGAGGAGACGCTGGTTATCTTTATGAGCGACAACGGCTTTAGTTGCGGCCATCATGGCTTCTGGGGCAAGGGCAACGGCACCGAGCCGCGCAATATGTACGAGAACTCGATCTTGGTGCCCTTTATCGCCAGCCAACCGGGCCGCATCCCCGCGGGCACGGCGCAGCGGGCCATGGTTTCCGCCTATGATTTCATGCCCACCCTGTTGGAATATTTGGGCCTGCCGATCCCGGGGGGAAGGAATCTGGTGGGGCAGAGCTTTTTGCCCACCCTACTCGGCCAGCAAGACCAGGGGCGCGAGCACGTGGTCATCTATGACGAATACGGCAACACGCGCATGGTGCGCACCGCCGAATGGAAGTACGTTCGCCGCTACCCCGATGGCCCCGATGAATTGTGGGATCTGGTCAACGATCCCGACGAGCGCGAGAACCGCATCGACGATGCAGCGCAGGCCGGGCGCGTTCGCGAGCTGCGGCACATGCTCGAATCCTGGTTCGCCCGCTATGTCGATCCGAGAGTGGATGGTTTGAAGCAGGAGGTCAATGGCGAGGGGCAGATGCGCCCCGTCTGGCCCGCCTGGGAGGACGGCAGCCCCGCTTATTATCGTGGGGAATAGCGGAGCGCGCGGTGTCCCTCGCCGAGTTCTATGGGAGGAAATGCCATGTCTCTGTATACCTATGCCAAACTGAGCCAGGAGGAATTGGACAGGGTCCAGGCGTATGAGCGCAAATACGGCAAGCGCGTCCTGGTGCTTCAGCGGTATGATCCCGAGTATCCTGAACTGAGCGACGAGGAGATGCGCGAGCTTCAGGAGTTGGAGCGAGCCTTGGGGCGCGTGGCGGTGGTGGTCAAGTAGGGTGGGATGTCCTGGCCGCATTGGAGGATGCGCTCAGCATCGGCGAATTTGCCATCCTGGCGGTCCGATCGGCCCATGCGGGTCGATCATTCCTTTGTGATAGGGAGGAAGGGCCGTGCCTGCCCAACGCAGCATCCTAGATGACCACGCCCAGCTGGCCATCAAGCAAACGATGGAGGTGCGCTGCGAGGAATACCTGGATTACATGACTTTCCGGGCCAACAACCGCCCGCTCTTTACCGAGATCTTTGGCCCCATCGTAGGGCTGAAGGAGGAGTGGGCTGCCCAGGGGGCCTCGCCGGAAGAGCTAGACCTCTCCGCCTTCAAATACCGTCGGCCCCAGTTCGGCCATATCCCTGTGAACACCGGCTGGCTGGGCGGCCAAGAGGAGGAGATCCTGGAGGAGACCGCGGAACACATCATCGCCCGCGATCGTATGGGCCGGCGCATCAAGCTATGCAAAGGGGTGGCCACATTGCCTCTCCCGCTCGAATTTCCCGTGAGGGATATGGACGATTGGCTCAAGATCAAGCACCATTACGAGTTCTCCGAGGAGCGCTTTGGCCAGGGTTGGGAGCAAGTGGCTGGCGAGCATGTCGCCGCCGGACGAGTGGTGAGCGTCTCTATCCCCGGTGGCTTTGATGAGCCGCGGGAGCTCTTGGGCGATGCGGAACTATGCATTGCTTACTACACCCAGCCCGAGCTGGTCCACGATATCCTCGACACCCTCGCCGAGACGGCCTGTCAAGTGTTAGATCGGGTCTCGGCCACGGTGCGGATAGATCAGCTATCGGTGCATGAGGATCTGGCCGGCAAGAGCGGCCCTCTCATCGGCCCCAAGCAGATGCGCGAGTTCATTGTGCCCTATTATCGGCGCATCTGGGATTTGTTGCACTCGCGGGGGGTCGAGCTCTTTAGCGTGGATTCCGACGGCGACATCAACCCCATCCTGCCAGAACTTGTCGAGGCCGGCGTCAATGTCATCATGCCCAACGAGCCGGCAGCGGGGATGGATATCGTCCAGATTCGCCGGCAATATGGCACAAAGCTGGCTTTTGTGGGCGGTATCGATAAGCACGTCCTGCGCCGCAGCCACGAGGAGATCGTGGCCGAGCTGGAATACAAGATTCCCCCGATGGTACATAGCGGCGGCTGCTTGCTGGGCCTGGATCATCGCATTCCCAACGGCACGCCGCTGGAGAACTATCGTTTCTATATCCGCAAGGTCTGGGAGATCCTCGACCGCGAAGCGGCCAAGTTATAAAGCAGAACATATAGATCGGCCAAGGTTCCGGGTATCTCTGGTCTCTCGGCATTGTTTACAGCCGTCTAGCTGTTAGCCCGCCCTTTCACCCTTCTACAAAACGGGTGCCGTTATCGGCGCCGACCCGGGCGCGCAATAGGTCGGCCAATCGCTCTTTGGCCGAGGCCAACAGCCAACGCATGGTGTCCACGCTGACCCCTTCAAAGTCGGCCATTTCGTCCTCGCCATAGCCGCTCAGATAACCGTAAATGGCCCGCTGCGAGATCAGGGGCAAAGAACGCACGGCATCGTTCAAAATGGCCTTTAGTTCCGCGTGTTGCAAAAGGCGCTCACGCAGCTCGCCGGGCATGCTTTCCAGCACACGGCGATACCCGTCACCGGCTTGCAGGCCGTCTTGCTCTTCACGTGACGAATAAAAGAGGTCATCGGCCTGAACGCGGGTCATGGGTCCGCCCTCCTTGCGCACATGGCTCGCCTGGCGATAGGTCTTGTTCTCGTGATAGCGAGGATAGGGCGCATAATTTAGCTCGGCATGTGGCACGCCGTAGCTGGGCTTGAAACGGCGGCGCGCCTCTTCGCGGCGCCGTTGGGCCTTGGCCCAAGCGGGCCAATCTTCCGTCAACAGGGGCAGCCCAAACTTGTCATAACAATCCGAACAAGCCCACAGCGTCGGGCTCTGCATTTCATGGCCGCAAATACAACATTTAAACATCGCTCATCTCAAAAAGGAAGGTATGATCATTGTACCATTTATGCGCGATTCTCGCCACGCGGCCCGCGCAGAATGCCAGAGCCGGCCACCAAATCGAGCATCTCCATGGTAATGGCATGTTGGCGGGCCGTATGATAGGCCAAGGTCAACTCCTCGATCATGCGCGCCAGGTTGTTGCTGGCGTTGTCCATCGCGCGGAAGCGCGCCGAATGCTCGCTCGCCGCCGATTCCATGATGAACTGATACAGGCGCGCCAAGATCCACTCTTCTAATGCCTGTTGAAACAGCGTCTGAGGATCCGTTTCGATGATGGGTTGTAGCCATTCCTCGGCGCGCATGGGCAGGATAGAAGGGT
Organism: Chloroflexota bacterium; assembly: GCA_014360745.1. Classification (GTDB taxonomy): domain Bacteria; phylum Chloroflexota; class Anaerolineae; order UBA1429; family UBA1429; genus JACIWY01. Next base: position 4,893 of record JACIWY010000088.1, on the reverse strand, counting down.
CCACCGGCAGCCAACGCCGAGACACCGGCGGGGCGGTGGCGCCGCTTTGATAGGGGGAGTATACGACCATGATGGCATCAAACTCTTGGGCATAGAGCGCATCCAGCAGGGTGGCGCCGAGATCGCGCACCATGTCTAGCGAAGCCACCCTGGTGATCGGCAGGGGCTGGCTGGCGTAGAGGTCTCGGCCCTGGCGCCGAAAAAAAGCCTCCGCCCGCGCTCCCAAGGCCATGACGCGCACCTGTTCCGATTGAATCTGTTGCTGCACGATGAGCGCCTGTGCCCCTTCCAGCACTATATTGTTAAAGGCTCCGCACAATCCGCGCTCAGAGGCTATGACCACCATCAGTACCCGACGAGGGACAAAACCCTCCGGTGCGACCAAGGGCGAGGCGGGGCGCCGCTCTCCTGGTCGGAGCCAGGTCGCCAGCACAGCGGAGAGGTTATCCACATAGATCTGGGCCACGCGCAATCGACGTAACGCCTGGCGCCACCCGCCGGCGGCTACGGTGCGCAAAGAGGAGATGATCGGCTCGACGCTGCGAATATTCTCCAGGCGTTCTCTGACCCGCTCGATGTCTTCCATATCAACTCAAACCACAAAGCTTCGCGCAAATTCCTGCAGCAACGTTTCTATATCCCTGGCCAGTTCCTCATCTATCCGGCGATCGGTGGCGATACGGCGCAACACACCGGGGTGATTGCGCTGGGCAAAAGCCCATAGCTCGCGCTCATAGCGTTCGATCTGCTCCAGCTCGATTTCATCCAGGTATCCCTCGCCCACGGCATAAAGGATAAGGACTTGTTGAGGGAGCGAGAGCGGCGAGTAGGCTGGCTGTTTGAGCACTTCGCGCAGGCGGAGGCCACGGGTGATCTGTTGGCGCGTGGCGCGGTCGATCTCAGCGCCAAAGCGAGCAAAGTGAGCCACTTCTTCGTATTGGGCCAACATCAGCTTGAGCCGCCCGCTCACATGGCGCATGATCGGCGTCTGGGCCGCGCCGCCGACTCGCGAGACCGAGAGCCCTACATCGATGGCCGGCTTGATATTCTGGTTAAACAGTTCGGGGCTCAAATAGATTTGGCCATCGGTGATCGAGATCAAATTGGTGGGGATATAGGCGGTGATGTTGCCCCGGCGCGTCTCGACGATGGGCAAGGCCGTGATACTGCCGCCCCCTTTTTCTTTGCTCAAATGGGCGGCGCGTTCCAGCAGCCTGGCGTGCAAATAAAAGATATCGCCCGGATAGGCCTCTCGGCCGGGGGGCCGGCGTAGCAATAAGGATAACTCGCGATAGGCATCGGCATGTTTGGTTAAATCGTCGTAGACGATGAGCACATCTCGCCCGTGGTCCATGAACGATTCGGCGATGGTGCAGCCCGCATAAGGCGCCAAATATAGCAGCGCCGGGGGATCGTCGGGAGAGGCCATCACCACCACCGTATGCTCCATAGCGCCGGCCTCGGTTAACGTATGGATGGCCTGCAAAGCCGTGCTTTTGCGCTGACCGATGCTTACATAGACGCAGAGCACGTCCTTGCCTCGTTGATTGATGATCGTATCCAGGGCGATGGTCGTTTTGCCGGTTTGCCGGTCACCGATGATGAGCTCTCGCTGGCCGCGCCCGATGGGCACGATGGCATCGATAGCCTTGATGCCTGTCTCCAGCGGCTCGTTGACTACCTCGCGGTCTACCACACCGGGGGCATCTCGCTCGATAAAACGCCGCTCGTCGACATAGATGCGCCCTTTGCCGTCGAGCGGTTGGCCCAGCGGCGTCACCACACGCCCTAACAAACGCTCTCCCACGGGGACGGTGATCCGCCGGCCGGTGGGCCAAACCACATCGCCGCCTTGGATCGTCTCATCGGAGCCCAAGAGGATACAATCGATCCAATGGGTATCGAGGTTCATCACCAAGCCGTATACATCGCCGGGGAAACGTAGCAATTCATCCGTGCTGGCCTGCGGCAATCCCCAGACCGAGGCCACACCGTCACCCACTTGGCGCACAGTGCCCACATCGCGAAAAGAGAGCCCAGAGCGCACAGCGCGGCTTTCGCGCACCACTGTGTCCAGCAGGAGCATCAGCGCCTCATCTGGCGAGTGAAGCAACTTGCGCAACATCGGCCGGGGCAATTCTTCCGCGCCTGTCAGAAAGCGACCCCAGACCGCTTCGACATTGTTTTCTAAAGGCTCGGCCATATCGGCTTCGCCGAACTGGGTGCCGGTTCGTACTGTAAGGCTCTCGCGCCCCAAGGCATCCAGCACATCCTGAAAAGAAGAATCGATCTCGCGGGCTTGATCTCCGCCCGACGGGGAGAGAAAATCGTTCGGGCTATCGTTCAGGCCGGTCATCCTATGACGTTGCCCCCATGCGCGTGATGAGGTCCTGACGGACGCGATCGCGGATGCGATTAAGCTGATGGCGCACACTGTTGTCGATCAAGCGGTCGGCCAAGCGCACCTGGATACCGGCCACTAGATCGGGGTCGATACGCACCTGCAATTCAACGCGACGATCGATAAGCGACGAAAGGGTATCCGTCAGGGTTTTGGTTTGCTCGGCTGTGAGCGCCACTGGTGTGGTGACAAAGGCGGTAGGCACCCGTCCGGCCATGATGCGTCGATACTCTTCGACCTCCGTCTGGGGCAATTGGTAGATGCTGGCTGCAAAGTTGGTCACCAGGTCGTCGTGTGTGCGCCGAGTCGTCACCGATTGCACTACATTGCCCGAAAGATTGATGATAGCATCGAGGATATCGTCATAATGGCGCACGATCAACTCATTGCGCTGTCGTTCTAGGTCGGAGCGCATTTCTTCGGTCAAGCGATCGAGCTGGATGCGGGCCTCTTGCAACAATTGTGCGCGGCGTTCCTCTGCCTCGCGTTGCGCATTCTGCAGGATCTCTTCGGCCTGTAGCTCGGCCATGCGCTGACGTTCTTCCCACACCTGGCGCAACTGGGCTGCCTCGACCTCCTGATCCCTGGCGTTCTGCAAGGTGTCGCTGATCGTTTGGCGCCGCTCGCCGAGCTTTTCGCGCAACGGGCGGAACAAAAAACGATTCAGCAACCAAAGCAGAACCAAAAAGTTGACAATCTGAAAGAGAAGCGTTGCCCAGTCAAGATTGAGCATCCGATTTTTCCCCTAGAAATCAAAAAGGGTTGCAAAGGGATTAGCAAAAAGTAGGATCAAGCAGATAAGCAAAACATAGATAGCCGTAGATTCGAGAATGGCCAAGACCACAAACAAGATGCCGCGGATACGGTCGGCAACGCTGGGTTGGCGGGCCATGTTATCGAATGCTCGCACTACGGCGCGCCCTTCCATGAGCGCCGGCGTGATGCAGCCCAAGACGATGGCAGCGCCGACGACGATTGTCGTTATCACGGAGAATTTTAACACATTATCTGGATTCATGCGTTTTTTGCTCCTTTCTGCGATTTAAGCAGTTAAAATTGTATCTCGAACCGACCAGGTGCTCCTAGTCGTTTGACTCTGATTCCTCTGCCAACTGGGTGGCGTCGATGATAAAGACAAGGGTCAACACGGTAAATACCAGGGCTTGGAGCACTCCCGTGATCATGCCCAGCAGATTCATCAGCAACGGCGATAAAAGCGGAACCAGCATAAACATCACCGCGCTGATAATTTCGCCCGCCACGATATTGCCAAAGAGACGCAGCGACATGGAGGTCACGCGGCTGATCTCTCCCAACAGATTCAACGGCAACATAAAGGCCACCGGCTCGATATAGCTTTTCAGCCACCCCCCCACGCCACGAGCACGAATGGAGTAGAGATAGGTCGAAGCCAATGAGATCAAGGCCAGAGCTAGCGTCGTGTTCACGTCACGGGTGGGCGCGAGGAGCATGGGCACCAACCCCAACAGGTTGGCAATGGCGATAAAAGTGATCATGGTGGTCAAAAAGGGCACCAGTTCTGGCCTGGCCCGCCCAGCGATGTCCACGATCAACTCATCCACATAGGTAACAATGGTCTCGACGCCAAGCTGCCAAGGGCGAGGCTCCCAAACGCGGTAACGATGGCGAGCCCAATAGGCAAACCCCACCAAGACGGCGAGGATAACCCACGTGTGCACCACCGTATCCCTAATCGGCACGCCACCCAATGTGAATAGAACTTTGGGGAATACCGACTCAATCTCCACGCCTTTGTCCTTGCCGTTAAAGGGCGAGACGACGCCGTCCACGCCGTTCGAACAGATAACAGACAACCCAACGCATGCTCAACAAGCCCAATATCAGACTTGCGCAAGCTGCCAACCCCGCCCGCGCCGCCAAGATAAGAATAGGCGTCATCAGCAGGAGACGCAAGGGCAAGCTACGCACGAGGTAGCGCCCGGCCCGTTCGGGATCTGCCTCGGTCACACGATTCAGCGCCACCCATAACAACCATAAATGCAAGGCCGACGCGCCGGCCCCGAGGCAAAACCATAATATACACTGTATCATGCTCTAACCGGCCTGGAGTTCCTCAAGCTCTTCTTCCGATAAGGCTTCGCGCAACGCCTCTTCCATGTCGGCCACGAGCTGTTCGCGGTCGGTGGAAGTGATTTCTATGGCCTCGGGCCGAGAGGCGCGGAATCCCTCCGACAGCCCGCCGGCCAGCACGACGCAGCGCTCTACATCGATGCGCAGGATGCCGCCGGGCACGGCGATGCTTTGCAAACCTTGATCGGTGGAGATCATGAGCTCGCCGGCGGCCAGCGAGGCGATCAGGGGCGCGTGCCCAGGCCATACCCCCAGCAGGCCATCACACAGCGGTATTTGTACCCAATGCGCTGCCCCATCAAAGAGCACTTGCTCCGGGGTCACCACCAACAGGTTTACCCTATCCGGGGCCGAGGGTTCGCTCATAGCTCACGGACCCT
>JACIWY010000879.1:312-745 GCA_014360745.1 Chloroflexota bacterium | reverse complement strand
CCTCGGCGATGATGTCGGCCACCTCTTCCATCTCCGTCCGACCGAAGCCCCGACTCGTCATCGCAGCTGTACCTAGGCGAATGCCGCTGCATACATCCGGCTTCAAGGGATCGTACGGGATCAGGTTCTTGTTCACGGCAATGCCAACCTTCTCCAGCGCCTCTTCCGCCTGCACCCCGGTGAGTCCCTTGTTGCGCACGTCTACGAGCATGAGGTGCGTGTCGGTGCCCCCGGAGACGATGCGATAATCGTGACCCGCGAGCCGGGCCGCCAACGCCCGAGCATTTTCCACGACGCAAGCAGCGTACTGCCGGAAAGCGTCCGTCATGGCCAGCCGGAACGTCACCGCCTTGGCAGCCACATTCTGGAGGATGGGGCCACCCTGAATCCCCGGGAAAATGGCTTTGTCCACCTTGGCCGCGTACTTCGCCCG
>JACIWY010000879.1:0-302 GCA_014360745.1 Chloroflexota bacterium | reverse complement strand
AGAGAATGATCCCGCCCCGGGCGCCGCGCATCGTCTTCGTAGTCGTCGAGGTCACGAAGTCAGCGTGGGGTACCGGCGAGGGTATAACCCTGCCAGCCACCAGCCCCGCGATGTGGGCCATGTCCACCATCAGATACGCGCCCACCGAATCCGCTATCTCCCGGAATCGCTCCCAGTCAATGAGCCGCGAATACGCGCTCGCGCCGGCCACGATCATGCGCGGCTTGTGTCTGTGCGCCAGCTCGGCCACCTGGTCGTAATCGATCAACTCGGTCTCCCTAGACACCCCATACGTCACCGAC
>JACIWY010000878.1 GCA_014360745.1 Chloroflexota bacterium | reverse complement strand
CTTGTCTAGGTTGTCAGGCAGAAGTTCATGGCCGAAATTCCATGGCGTGCCATCGACCGCCCAAGGCTTGCAGGGCTGTTCGTAGAAGCCGATGCAGAGCCCGCGCCCCTCTTGGCGCAGATAGCTTTCGCCAGCCGGGTCCATCACATGCGGGTGCTCAGAATCTCGGGTGTAGATTTCGGGGATTTCGTCGGTGACGATATACTGATGTTCCATCGGGTGGAGCGGCAGGTAGACGCCCGCCATCGCCCCCACTTCGCGCGCCCAGAGGCCGCCTGCGTTGACCACATGCTCGGTATGGATGGTGCCCTTGTCCGTCACCACGTCCCACGTGCCATCGGCGCGCTGCTTGGTTTCGCGCACCATGCAATGCGTCTCGATGCTGGCCCCGCCCATGCGCGCAGCTTTGGCATAGGCATGGGTGGTACCGGAGGGGTCAAGATGCCCGTCGAGCGGATCGTAGAGCCCACCGATGATGCCGTCTATATTCGTGACCGGCGCGATTTTCGCGATCTCTTCGGGCGTCACGATATGGGTATCAAGGCCCATATAGCGATGCTTGGCACGCTCGGCCAAGAGCATGTCGAACCGGTCGCGATTGTCGGCGAGGGTGACGCCACCGACATGGTGCAACCCGCAGGACATGCCGGTGATCTCTTCCAACTCCTTGTAAAGCCGGATCGTATAACCCTGAAGGGCAGCCATATTGGTATCGAGCCGAAATACTGCCCATGGTTTGCGAGCTTTA
>JACIWY010000877.1 GCA_014360745.1 Chloroflexota bacterium | reverse complement strand
TACCAGAACCAGTATGCACCATCGCAATCGCTGGAATAGCATTGCTATATGGATTATCATTGCGCTGGCCAACATGGCCTCGTTAGCCTATGTGCTTTTGCGTTACCGTGGTTCCGGAATCAGCGGTGCGGCGTTAGCATTGGGCGTGTTTGGGATAGGCTGGTGCACAAGCTGGTTGGCGGCACGCCTGGTGCTGCAAGGCAAATCTAGTTGGGCGTCCGTTGGCTTGCTAATCGGCTGTGCCTCGGTATCTGCCCTGTTCTTCGAAGCTGCCTTGGAGAAGCGTATTTGGAGCAACCTGGTTGTCTTAAGTTCCATTGATACCGACTCGCCTGAGTACTATGCATGGTCGGCTGATGGAAAAAGAGATGTCAAACCCAATTCGCTACCACTGGAGGAGTTCCACCGAAAAGGCGATGAGGCAGCGCATCTCGCCGCTGCTATGGCAATCAGCGCTACCTGGGGAAATCCAAATGGAATCGCTGAGTTTGTTGGACAACGACAAGGGCACAATCGCACCTATTGGATTGCCCGAGCTTTGGCTGGCCATCCCCCCGGATTGGCCGGGCTCTACGCGCCAGTTTGCCACAACCCACCGGCAGCTCGTGTTTGGGCATTCTTGTTTTTCCTGGCAAGCGTGTGTTTGGCTTGGTGGGCTGGTAACAATTGGTCTTCCGAGACAAAGTTCGGGTTGCTCTGCGCAAGCTGCTTCGCTTTCTTGCCGAACCTGAATTGGTGGCATATGACA
>JACIWY010000876.1 GCA_014360745.1 Chloroflexota bacterium | reverse complement strand
CCTGTCTTTGATGAGTTCGACGAACGCCTCGCTGTGGGCGATGCCGCCCGTGAGTAATATGGCATCTACCTCGCCGTTGACAACGGTAGCCGATGCACCTATGGTCCTGACGATCTGATATGCCATGGCCTCGTAGACGAGGCGCGCCCTCTCGTCGCCGAACCTGATTTGACGCTCTACTTCTCTCAGGTCGTTGGTCCCCAAGTGGGCCACCATACCCCCATCGCCCGCTATCTTGCGCTGCACCTGCTCAAAGGTATAGCTGCCACTGTAGCACATATCGACAAAACCACAGTTCGGAAGGATGCCGGCCCTCTCAGGAGTAAAAGGGCCGTCGCCTTCGAGAGCATTGTTCACGTCTATGATGCGCCCCCTATCGTGAACACCCACGGAGACGCCCCCGCCCATGTGGGTTACTATGATCTTAGCATTTTCGTAATCCAGCCCGAGCTCTGCGGCAAGGCGCCTGGCCATAAACTTCTGGTTCAGCGCATGAAAGATGGACCTGCGAGGGACCTCGGGGAGCCCTGAGACGCGCGCAATGTCGGCGAGTTCGTCCACAACAACCGGATCGACGATAAAAGAAGGCTTGCCCCCGGATTTTCTTGCGAGCCTCCAGGCGATGGGCGCGCCCAAATTGCTCGCATGCGCTCCGTAACGGCAGCTTCGCAAGTCATCGAGCATCTTTTCATTTACGGCGTAGGTGCCACCAGGAATAGGCCTTAAAACGCCGCCCCTCCCCACAAAGGCAGC
>JACIWY010000875.1 GCA_014360745.1 Chloroflexota bacterium | reverse complement strand
TCACCTTCTGCCAGGGCTCCTTCGCCGAATGGGGGGTAGACGTCGTCGAGGCCATCCTCTATTTCGGCGGGCGCGACAAGATCCATCACGTACACTATCGCAACCCCAAGGGCACCTATCCCTACTATGTGGAGCCCTTTATCGACGAGGGCGACACCGACATGTTCCGGGCGATGAAAGCCTATCGCGAGGTGAACTATCGCTTCACCCTCTGTTCGGACCACGTGCCCAAGATGACCGACGACATCGGTAATGGGCTGATCGGCCGAGCTTTTAACCACGGCTATATTCGTGCCATGATCCAGGCGGTGAACAGCCTGGGCTGACGGCCTAAACCCTTTGCTCGATATTCGGGCGTAAAAGAAAAAAAGGAGCAAGATGGAGTATGTGACTTTAGGACGCACCGGATTAAAGGTATCCAAGCTCGCCATCGGCACCAACGCCTTGAACAGCAAATACGATCCTGATGTCACGCCCAGGGTGTATAACTGGCTTCTGGATCAGGGCGTCAACTATATCGGCACGGGCAACATGTATGGCGACTGCCAGACCTACCTGCGTCGCTCGATCTTGCACCGCCGCGACGAGTTTTACCTGTCGGGCAAGGGCGGCATCGTGCCGGCCAGGGACATCCTTAAAGGGATCGAGGCAGGGCTCTATTGGCTGGGAACCGACTATTTCGATGTCTGGGAGATGGATTTTATACGCTCTATGAGAGAGTTCGAGGAAGCGTTCGCGCCTGGTGGGACGTTCGAGGG
>JACIWY010000874.1 GCA_014360745.1 Chloroflexota bacterium | reverse complement strand
TTCTATTATCTTATTGGAGCCGGGTGTTCCAATAAGGATGAGTGGTCTGTTCTGGATATCCTTTTCCGTCACATCGGTATCCGCCTTTATATCAATCTTGAAGCGGGTGCTTTTTATCTCCATCTTTTGGAGAGTCTGCGCCACCTCCAGACCAGCTTCCTTCTCTTCCTGCGAACCTTGAGTTCCATATACGAAAATATGCCTCCCCTCCAAGCCCATAGTAAGACCGACATTTCGTGGAGTGATTATTCCCGAGATTGGAGTGCGAGTCTTTTCGGGCGGGGAATATTTCCTGGGTGCGATTTGGGGTAGCTGACCGCCATAAGCCTTCTTTATCTTCTCCAGGCTATCCGCTACTCTATCGCCTATCATACCTACCCATTTCAAATCGGGGCATTCCTTTTTGATATTCCTCCAGACCTCTTCTGCTTTATCAAACTGCCCGAGATTGAGATAGCAGGCACCAACACGGAGGAGAACGACGCCTCGCATTGAGGCGAGATGACGAAGATGGGCGGGCAAGGCTTCCGCTTTCTTCAGGACATCTGTGAATTCCAGATATTCTTTCAGTGCGGACTGATAATCGTAGAGATGCTCGTATGTGGTTGCGATGAAAGCGGAGGAGATGGGAGCGTAATAGCTTTCGGGATACTTCTCCTTGACCTCCTTGTAATCCTCAAGTGCGCCTCTGTAATCACCGAGGTCGGAGCTCGTCGCCCCCCGATTGAAGATGGCGTTGGGAAGAAGAGGAGAATCTG
>JACIWY010000873.1 GCA_014360745.1 Chloroflexota bacterium | reverse complement strand
TGCCGGTGTAGTCGTCTCTCAACACCATGCGCCGCCCATTGCGCACGATACGGATGGTATCTTTGCGCCTCCCTTCCAGCAAGCGCCCGTCGAGGCCCGATAGGCCCACGGCGTTGACCCCCTCGCTCTGTAGCTTTTCGACGATGCCCTTGTTCATCTCGCCACAGTAGACCATCTCGAATATTTTGAGCGTCTCGCGATCGGTGCGCCGGCTGGTAAAGCCCGACACCGAGGTAACAAACTCGGGCGGGTGGCCCAGCTTTTCCGCCACCTCGTTGGTGCGTGCCGACCCGCCGTGAACCAAGACGAGCCGCCGTCCCTCTTTGACCAAAGAGGCGATATCACGGCATACCGCGTCCAGGTCGATCCCCTCGCTGCCACCGACTTTGACGACGATCATATATTTAAAACTCTCCTTAGGTATTCCCGCTTATGTCCCTTCTCACCCCTCATCGAGCTCAGCAAGCATATGCTAAAGCTGGCCTTCGAGCTACACGCTCCCCAACCCGCAACCTTTTTGCCTACACCGGATGCAGCCCTGGGAACTCGAGGCCGACATCCTCCCGGAACCCGTACATCAGGTTCATGCATTGCACCGCCGTGCCCGCCGCCCCCTTCATCAAGTTGTCGATGGCGGCGATAGCCACAATGCGCCCCGTGTGCGGATCGAGATCAAAACCCACCTCGGCCATGTTGCTGCCGGCCAAAATCTTGGGCTCAGGGTAGCGATAGACCCCCTGCTGCTCGCGGACGATGCGC
>JACIWY010000872.1 GCA_014360745.1 Chloroflexota bacterium | reverse complement strand
CGCCTCTCAAGTGTAGAATACGCCCAACTTCAAAGCGTAGACGAATCGATGCCTTATCTATCCTTCTTGACATTGGTACTTAAGCGAACGCGAACCCGTTGGGTTCTTTTTTTGCTTTCTCTTTTAGGCACTGCCTTAACTGTCGGTCTAGTCTCGGCCATTCCCATTTTCACCGAGTCGGTAGGTTTCGGTATCCTCCAAAAAGAGCTGGCCGAGTACGCCTTTGGCAACCTCAATCCCCCTCTGGCGTTGCGCTACTATCGTATCCCATCGGCTCCTGAAGTTATGTCTGTGCAACAGGCGCTGGACACCGGCGTCTGGCTGGCCCAGCTCACCGAGGCCGAGGTGGGCGTGCCCATCGAGCGGGCATATATTCAGATCGGCAGCCATGCGCTGACCATGCGCGCCCTGCCCGATGATCAGCGCTACAAGAAGCGCGAGATGCGCCAGGTACGCATCAACGCGGTGCCCGGCGTGGGAGAACATATCCGCATCCTCGACGGTCAGCCCTTCAGCGCCGCCGATACGAGCGATGAACTTTTGTTATGGGGCCGCCAAGAGTTTTTGGACAAGCTGGGGGTCCGCGTAGGCGAGCGGTTCGAGCTCTTTAACTACAACGCCGTGTACCCTGACCAACCGCTGCGTTTCCGCATCGCCGGCACCTGGGAGGCCATCGATCCTCTGGGGGCATTTTGGTACCGCGACCCCCATGATCTGATGGCCGAGGAATTCCTAACCTCCTTGAACGCCTTTGCCCATTT
>JACIWY010000871.1 GCA_014360745.1 Chloroflexota bacterium | reverse complement strand
AGCTGTCCTATCCATGCCTGGCGCATAGGCGTCTTGCCGGAGGGCGAGGCGCAGCCATAGAGCCGGCTCAGAAGGGGATAGGCAAAAGTGGCGGGCACGGCCCGCCACTTTATTTCGGGCATGGGGGACTATCTGGAGGTGCGCTTGCCGCCGCCTTCCACCGAGGTGCGCAAAAGAGACTGCACCTCGGCCTTGGTGACGATGGGCAGGTCGAACATGAGCGTTTGTTTGATGCGCGTGGCCGCGTCACCGACCAGCACGCCCTTTTGTAGCCGGCGCAGCGGGTCTTGTTCGGTGAGCAGGCCGTAGTAAAAGCCGCCGTTCCAGGTATCGCCACCGCCTAGCCGATCCCAGAGGACGATGTTGGTCACGCGGGGAGAGCGGAAAAAGCGGCCTTCGCTATCCATGACGGCCGATTCCCAACGGTGCTCCTCAAAACTATCGGGGTAGCGGATGGTGACGGCCACCACCTCGGTGTGGAACCGTTCGCAGACGCCCCGCATGAACGCCTTGAGGTCGTCGTCTTCTATGCGGCCAAAGTCGCCGTCGACGATCTGTTTGGCGGTGTATTGGCCGGCACTCAGGCCGTAGAGCTCGGCCATGTCCTCAATAGTGGTGATGAGATAATCGACGTGTTGGGTCAGGATGGGGGTCATGGCCTCGACGCATTGCTCCTTGCTCCATAAGGTGGAGCGATAGGTAAAGTCCAGGCCCACCTTGCAACCGGCGGGTTTGGCCGCCAACGCCTCATAGAGCGCCTCCAGGC
>JACIWY010000870.1 GCA_014360745.1 Chloroflexota bacterium | reverse complement strand
TAGGTCGAGCCACATTTGGGAGAGCCGATATGCAGGATTATCTTTTGGGTCATGACGCAGGCTTCTAGGGTCGTGCAAGGCGCGAGGCAAGGCGATTGGCCAGATCGTCGATCATGTCCTCGGGATGGCTGCCAAGCTCGCGCAGGTCGATCTCGCGCTCCGCTTGGGTCACGGGCGCTGCGTGCCACGCAGTCCCCAGCGCATCGGCCAGATCCGGGGCCGTGGCAGGCACCGAGAGGATGGCAGGGCTCAACCGGCTCAGGTCCTTGGGGCCGAACCCATTGGTGACAACCCGCACACCGGCGGCGGCCATTTCCAGCGGTGGATGGCTCGGATGCGGCGAATACATCAGCGACAGACCCAGATCGACGGTGCCGAGATAGTCGGGATAATCCTCCCAAGGGAGCTTTCCGAGGCTTCGCAGCACAAGCCCCCCTGGCAGCGAGACATCGCTGTGATGCTGGCCGATGGACACAAGCTCGATTTCCTCTGGGCCAAGCCCCTCTTTCTCGACAAAGCGCGCCAGAGCCTCGATTGCGGTGGCATACATGTTGCGCGGCACGTCGGGCCGTCCATAGACCGCCAGACGGCGTGGCCCGGCGCCCCCCGCCCGGCGCGCAACATGGCTATAGCGTTCAATGTCGATTGAGGGGTGAAACGCCAGAACATCCCCGGTGGCAAAGCCGAACCCCTGCTCGGAAAACCAGTCGCGCAACAGGGTGGTGTTGAACACCGGCTCGAAATCAAAGTGATAGCTGGCCATCGCATCGGCA
>JACIWY010000087.1 GCA_014360745.1 Chloroflexota bacterium | reverse complement strand
AATGTGCCCTCGGTGATCGTGGCGCACACCGTCAAGGGTAAAGGGGTGTCCTTCATCGAAGGGCAACCCCAATACCACAACGGCATTCTGACCGAGGAGCAGTTCCGGCAGGCCATCGCCGAGTTGGAGGCCAATCTACAAAAGGTGCGGGAGGAAGGTAGATGAGCGAGTTGATGCAGACCCGATACGCATACGGCGAGGCCCTCGTCGAAGTGGGCCGCGAACATCCGGATGTGGTCGTGCTCGACGCCGATCTGTATAACTCGACGCGCACCGTCCTCTTTCGCGACCAGTTTCCCGATCGCTTCTTCGACCTTGGCATCGCCGAGATGGACATGATGTCCACCGGGGCGGGCATGGCCGCTTCAGGATTGGTGCCTTATGTAAATTCATTCGCCATGTTCCTCACTGCGCATTGCTACGATCAATTGCGCATTCAAATCTGCTACCCCAATCTGCACGTGATCCTGGCCGGATCGAGCGCTGGCCTGACCCAGGGGCCAGATGGGGCCAGCCACCAATCTCTGGAAGATGTGGCCCTGATGCGCTGCCTGCCCAATATGCGCGTGCTGGTGCCGGCCGATGCCGTCGAGACCAGAGCCATGACCAAGGCGGCGGCCAAGGAAATCGACGGGCCGGTCTATATTCGCCTGGGGCGCTATGATACGCCCACGATCCTGCCCAAGGATTATCGCTATCGCTTGGGCAAGGCGGTCACCCTGCGCGAAGGGAGAGATGTGACCCTTTTTGCCTGCGGCCATATGGTCGCACCGGCGCTTCAAGCGGCCGAGCTGTTGGCCGAGCGCCAGGTCGAGGCTACGGTAGTGAACATGTCGACGATTAAACCGTTGGATATAGAGGCCGTGACGCGGGCCATGAGCGAAACCCCGCTGATCGTGACCATCGAGGAGCACAGCATCATCGGCGGGCTGGGCAGCGCCGTGGCCGAGGTCATGGCCGAGGATGGCTGTGGCGGCAGGCTCATTCGCATCGGCACGCGCGACGTCTTTGGCGAATCGGGCACGGCCGACGAGCTGCTGGCCAAGCATGGCCTGACCGGCCCGGCCATCGCCGAGCGACTGCGGCGCGAGTTCGGGCGCTAAGGGCGCGGGCTTGGCATTGGAGACGCTGGGGGACTTGGCCCAGGCTTTCAGAGAGGCCAGGATTGGCAGCTTGGTCGAACTCGGCGATGCCATTGTTTTGATTCGCGCCCTGAGGATCCGATAAAGACACTTCGCGGAACGCTAAAGGACGGGCTCTCTCTAACCAACGATCTTTTAGAGGAGCGCACTCGCGACCGGACGAGGGAAGATGCCTTCCTGGTTACGGGTGATCCTGAGTTCAAGCAGATAGAGCATCTTGTCGCCATAGAGTGGCTAATACCTCGTTAACATAGGCGTCTCTGGCGTTACCCTCTCGGTTCGCGCGCGCATCGCGCGAATCTGCCGGCCGTAGCGGTCGTTCCATCGCACCCGCTCGTCTGCCGCGCGGCGCAACTCTTCCACCGTGAGGCCCTCTAAGCGGTCGATCTCGGTCCGGGGTTGGCGCCGCCGGATCTCCTCTTCCCACTCGGCCGGCACGCCGTACACTCCCCCTGCACTGCCCACCAAGGTAACATGGTGATGCTCGGCGGCGATGCGCAGAGCATCGTCCAGCGATTGCCCATTGGTGACGCGGAAACGCTGTAGATAGTTATCCAGCGCGTGACGCCAATCCAGGCTCACCTCTTGGGCGAATAGCACAAAATGGCTCTCCTCCACCGGAGAAGGAGCCTCGCCCCAAGCGGCTTGCCAGTCCCAAGGGTGGGGTTCGCGGTTGGCCTCGCGCAAATAGGCGCGCAGCATGTCTAGGATGCCGCGCCCCTGCCATTGGTCGATCTCAAAGGAGCCCCAACGCGCCTCGTGGCCGTAGGTGTAAATGGCAGCGCCGACGACGTAATCGATGCCGTTCAGAGGCTTTTGCAGTTCCTGATCATACCAGATGAGCCACTTGAGATACTCCTCGTCGCTGCACGGCGAGCGGCGATAACCGACCTGCTCCGGCCATCCCTGATCCCAACCGACCTCGCTGAGGATCACCGGCAGTTTGATCTCGTCCGGGGTATCGGGATGCTCGTACAGCTCGCGCCAGTGCAACATATACCCCCGGGTAGCCTCGCGCATGCGCTCGCCATGAATGCTCCCATCTTCGTTCAACAGCGTAGCCCAGTCACTTCGAGGGAACCAATATTCGTGCAGGTGCAGAAAATCGGGCAGGTCGCCGCGCCCGGCATGTACCTCGTCCAATAGCGCCCGGTAGTAATCCGGCCATTCCTCCAAAGTCGGCTTGGTCATAGAGAAACCGCCCCCGGCGTATCGGATGCCCTCCTCGTGAAAATAACGCGCCAGGGCAGCGTCGAAGCGACCGAGGTCGGCGACATCCGGGCCGTTGCCGATCTCGTTGTAACCCTCCCAGGCGTGAAAGAGACGCATGCGCTCTAACACCCGGCCCCGACGAGAGGGATCGCCGCCGCTCAGGCCGTCCAATAGCCGATGCCAGAACTCGTAGGCGCGATCGGCGGGCTCGTCCAAAGACTGGGCAAAGACGGGGTAGCGACCTAACAAAAAGACGTTGTAGGATGTCCATTTGTACGCGCGCTCGCGCTTGGCTAGGTCGGACTGTTCTTCCGGAATCCATTCGTCGATGATCGACCATTCCAGGCTCTTGACGATCGCCGGCACCGCATCGGCGACAACGTTGGGCCAACCGTGCCTGCGGCGTTGGATATGAAAGCCCAGTTTGCTGTTCATGAACCAAATCCCTTTCGCCCGTTTGATCCGCGTCACATATCGCATATCATCATAGTGTGTGAGGCGATGTTGGGCAACCAAGCCCCTGAGGAACAGAGCAAAACGGCTTGGCTTCAGATCCTATCCGAGGAGACGCTTTTATGGGCATGACATCCAGGGAGCGCGTCATTCGCACATTGCGCTTCGAGGGCGTCGATCGGCCGGCGCGCGATGTATGGACATTGCCGGCGGCGTTCATCGGCCGCGAAAAAGCGCTACAAGCCCTGCTGGATCAATATCCATCCGATTTCGGCCCCAGCGGCTATGTAGACCCCGCCGACGAATCGGCCCTTTATGAGCCGGGCGAATTCACCGACGCCTGGGGCAGCCGTTGGGTCACCATCCAGCGCGGCATGATCGGCGAGGTCAAGTACCCCGTCCTCGACGACTGGCGTAAGCTGGAGCACTGGCGCCCGCCCTATCATCTGCTGGGCAAAGGGTTTGAGCAGGTCAATCGCACCTGTGCCGCGAGCGACAAGTTCATCATCCTGGGCACGCCTCGGCCCTTTGAGCGACTGCAATTCGTCCGGGGGCCGGAGAACGCCTACATGGACCTGGCCTGGGGCGTGCCCGAGGTGTTCAAATTGCTGGAGATGATTCACGACTTTTATCTGCGGCACGCCGAATACATTGTCAAGACCGATGTGGACGCGCTCAGCTTCATGGACGACTGGGGATCCAAGCACGCGCTGCTCATCTCACCGGCCATGTGGGTCGAATATTTCAAGCCGCTGTACAAGGACTATGTCGACCTGGCTCACAGCCACGGCAAATTCGCCTTCATGCACTCAGACGGCTACATCATGGACATCTATCCGCATCTGATCGAGATCGGCGTGGACGCCATCAATTCGCAGCTCTTTACCATGCCCATCGAAGAGATCGGGCAGCGTTTCAAGGGCCAGATCACTTTCTGGGGCGAGCTGGATCGACAATATGTGCTGCCCTTTGGCACGCCGGAGGAGGTACACGCTGCAGTGGCGCGGGTCAAAGCGGCATTGTGGGACGATCGCGGCGGTGTCATCGGCCAGGCCGAGTTCAACCAGGGGTATCCATTGGAGAATATCCGCGCCTTTTTCGAGGCTTGGTGGGGGGAACCTCAATTCCAATGAACGGGCATGCCAGCGCTCTACATCGTCCATCGAGTTCTCGAACACGGTAGCGATGTTCAGCAGAATATTATCAAAGGCGTTATAAAGGTTATGCAGGTGATAGGCGATGACGATCAAGGTATCTTCGGTTTTTGCAAGGAGAGGATGGCACTCCAAGGCGTCGTAAATGGCTGCAATGACTTGCAAGTCACGACGTATACTATTGTGCAGAATGAGTATCTTTTCGTCACACCCACATCCGCCGGCGGCCACGGCTTCTGCTACCGCCCCGATCAGCGGATGCACGCCCACATCCCGCTCTAGTTCCCGTTCCAGAGCCAGCCAGAACGTGCTCTCCGTCTCCGGAGTCGCAGACCACGGCCACATCGATGTCCGAATCGGGTCTGAAACGGCCAGGTTGGAGCAGAGAGCCAAAGAGGTACACCCGTCGCACCCGAGTAGCGCGGGGCCAGGGGCAGGATCGCCTCTCGCGCGCGTTCCAGCCAGGCCAATCGCTCGTTCTCCCGCTGCGCGCGACGTCGGGCCTCGCGTTGGTGATAATAATCTCTTGCAGCGTTATATGCCCAAGGTGTACCTTCCCTGCTTCTCGGCCATGCACACCGCGACAGTTTTGATATTAATGGCTAAATCAAGATTCGTGTGCGCATAAGTCCTATCGTTCCGTGTTTCAAACGCGCAGCTTCAGCGCGCCGGCAAATGCAGCGCCCGTTTGCGCGCCGCCAGGGCCGCTTCCTGGATCGCCTCCGTCAGCGTGGGATGCGGGTGGATGAGATCCTCGACCTCGTCCAGGGTTGCCTCCAGGCCCACCAACGCAGTGCCTTCCTGGATCATGTCACTGGCATGAGGCCCGACGATATGCAGCCCCAACACAGCGCCGTATTCCGCCTCGGCGACGACCTTGACAAAACCGTTGGTGTCTCCATAGGCCTGGGCCTTGCCGTTGTTTTGCAGGGCGAATATACCCACCTGTACCTCATAGCCCGCCTCTCGGGCCTGCTCTTCGGTCAGGCCAACGCTGGCCGCCTCGGGCAGGGAAAAAATACAGCTTGGCACCGCGCTGTAATCCATCACCGCCGGATGGCCCAGGGCATCCTCCACGGCGACGATCCCCTGGTGTGAGGCCACATGGGCCAGCATCGGGCCTTCGGCGGCCACATCGCCAATGGCATAAATATGCGGCACCACGGTGCGCATGCGGTTGTCTACGGCGATCCCCTTGCGCGAGGGCCGAATGCCCAGTTCCTCCAGCCCCAGATTCTCTACATTGGGCGCACGACCGATGGCCGAAAGTACTAACTCGCATTCCACCCGCTCCTCGCCGCCCTCCGAAGCCATCGAAACGGCGCAACCCAGCTCACCCTGCTCGATCTTGATCACCCGCGTGCCGGTGCGCACGTCTATCCCCTGTTGCTCAAACGTCCAGGCCAGGCCCTCGCCGATAGAGGCATCCATCAGCGGCGCCAGGCGAGGCAGCATCTCGACCAAGGTCACTTGGGCGCCGAAAGCGTTGAACAGGCTGGCCCATTCCAGGCCGATAGCTCCCCCGCCGATGATGCAGATACTCTGCGGCGGCCTGTCCAAAGCAAGCGCGGCGGTAGAATCGAGGACTCGAGGGCCCTCAAGCCCCGGGATGGGTACCTTGAGCGGGCGCGAGCCGGTGGCGACGATGATCTTGTCCGCCTCCACCGTCTGTTCATCGTCGGCGGTGCGCACTCGCAGCGTGTTAGCGCGCAGGAAACGCGCCTCACCCTCGATCAGCTCTATGCCGGCGCGCTCCAGCAGCAGGCGCACCCCCCTGACCATCGTCTCCACAACGTGTTGCTTGTGCGCCTGCAAGCGGCCCCAATCGTAGGATATATCGCCCACCTGGATGCCGAAACGATGCGCTTCTCGAACGAGGTTCAACACCTCGGCGCCGCGCAACAACGCCTTGGTGGGGATGCACCCTACGTTGAGGCAGACGCCCCCGATATATTCCTTCTCCATAAGCGCCACTCGGGCGCCGAGCTGCGCCGCGCGCAGGGCCGCCACATAACCGCCAGGGCCCGCCCCAATGATCGCGATGCGGATATCGCCGATGGTTGCTTGGCGGGTATCTGCATATACCATACGTTCACCTTCCTTACCAAGAGGATGATAAAAGCTTGTCACGGTTTCCGGCCGCCCGATTTCCCGCTCAGAGGTCGCGCCGGAAAAAGCCTTGCTCGGCCAGTGTCAACAACGCCGCTTGCGGATCAACCAGCCAGGGGCCATCATCGCGCAAACACAACACGGCCTCTTGCCCGGGATGCAAAGGAATCTCCCGTTCGCCGTCCAAAGCCAATATGAGCGGCTCATCGGCATGGAGGACAAGCTCTTCGCCTATCCTCAGTGGGCGGATCGCTTCGACGCCGACCTCGACGACCAATCCAGGCCCGATAAGCCCCCACACAGAGCTTCGCGCCTCTTTGGATAGAACAAGGGCCAGGCCAAACGGCTTATCGGGCTCCAACGGTTGCAGCGCGCCGACCAACCCCGATATACCGATGGCGGCCGGATTGGCCCGGGTGACGACGATCTGGCGGATGTCCCCCGCGCGCCAAACGGCACGCGCGCCAATGAAATGGCCCCGCACCAAAGCCACATCCACCAAGGCGCGGTCGTGGCGTTCTCCGACCCTCACCTCAAGCCATTTATGCCGCCGGGCCACCGCTTTGATCGCAACCTGACCGGTGGCCAGCGCCCCGGCGGCCATGCCCGCCACCGTGCCCTCGACGAAGGTGGGCAAGACGTTGTTCGTACCCGTCGAGATGGGCAGCAACGGTACATCGCCTGAACCCTGAGAGACGACGCGCACCGTTCCATCGCCGCCCAGGGTGATGATACATGCCGCGCCCTGGTCGCGCAACAGACGGGCGGCGCGCAGCGAATCGCTAGCATCGCCTACCCAAGGCATGTCCAGGATGGCGGCCTGAAACGCCGAAGCGGTCAGCGGCCCACGAGGCCGCGCGCGGCCGTTGAAACGAGCCAACGCTTGATCGCCCAGCCGGTTGGTGTCGGGCATGATCAACGCGCGACGCACGCCCATCGCCTCCAAGCCGATCAAGGCGCGTTGGATAATGCCCACCTTGGCTTGATTGTCCACCACCGTAGCCTGGGCTACGAGACGACGGATATCCTTGCCCGACGCGGGGTTGGCAATAATGCCCACCAATGCCATCGTCAACCCTTAATCCAGCCCCTCGTTAAAGAACGCCTCGACCTCGGCCGCCGAAGGCAATGAGGTCTGGGCGCCCAGTTTGGTGGTGGCCAGCGTGCCGGCACAGGTGGCGTAACGGACGGCTTGGGGCAGATCGCGCCCCTGAAGGAACGCGGCCACCAAACCGCCGACGAAGGCATCGCCGGCAGCAGTGGTGTCCACTACTTGCACCTGGCGGGCCGGGACCAAAAGGCGCAGGCCATCGGAGGCCAAAAAGGCTCCGCGCGCGCCCAAGGTGACGATCACCACGGGAATGCCCAGCCCCAATAGCCGCTTTGCCGCGAGCTGCAATTCCCCCTCCTCGCGCACGGCGACGCCGGTGAGCGCCTCCGTCTCGGTCTCGTTGGCGACCAAGCAATAGACGCCGCGCATCAAATCGGCATCCACAGCGTGGGCCGGCGCCGGGTTGAGGATGACGCGCACGCCTAGCTCATTGGCCAGGGAAATGGCCTCGCGGACCACCTCAAGGGGAATTTCGAACTGCATGAGCAGATACCGCGCCTGGGCAAGGAGCTCTCGGGCGCCCTCTAGATCGCTCCGGCTCACCCGGCCGTTGGCGCCGGCGGCGACGACGATCGAATTCTCGCCGCAGGCGTCGATCATGATCATGGCAATGCCCGAAGCGGCATCGGGATCGAGGGTGACGTGAGAGATGCCCACCCCTTGTCGGCGCATGTTATCCAACAGAGCCGGCCCAAAGGCGTCGTTGCCCACGCGGCCCACCATATCGACGCGCACGCCCAACCGCGCCGCGGCAGCCGCCTGATTGGCCCCTTTGCCGCCCGGAATAGTGACGAAATCGCGGCCGACCACCGTCTCACCCGGGCGAGGGATCCGCTCGGTGCGCACGACCAGGTCCATATTCAGACTCCCCAACACGACCACGTCAGCCACAGGTCTATCTCCTCTCGTTCGGACGCTCAGGCCCGGCGCACGCGCTCTCGCGCCTTGTTCATGAAACGCTCGACGTCGACGAGAAAGCGTTGATGGGTGCCCTCGCCGATCTTGCCCGCCTCGTCAAAAGCCTCCACGCGGAAGGTCAGCTTGCGGCCCTCGATGGCGATCAACTCGGCTCGCGCAGTGACCCGGCTCCCCATGGGGGTGGCCGCCAGGTGGGCCACGTCGAGATGGATGCCCACGGTCCGCCAACCCTCCTCCAGATAAGGATCCACCGCCGCTACCGCCGCGCTTTCCATAAGGGCGATCATCTGGGGGGTGGAGAGCACATCCACACCCCCGCTTCCCCAGCGCACGGCTGAATGTTCCTCTGTCACGATGAGCTCCTGTTCGCCCGTCGCCCCGATCATCGCTGCATTCAACATACGTCGCTCTCCTCCTTATTCTGGCCTACAGCATTCTATCTGGAGAGGCTTACTCCGGCAACCGAGCTACAGCAATCGCTGTTCAACGGGGTGCGGGGCTCCGGCCTGCCGGATCGGCGGACGAGGATGCCCACACCCACATTCCCCTCAAGCAAAACCCCTTTTGTCAAAAAGAGCTCGACATGCCATAATCGTTTTTGGCCTTATGCAAAGTAGTGGTACAATAGCGCGGGCAGCCATCAAGCTGGTGGAAGCGGAGGAGACAGTCGATGCGACAGCAAATTGAAGACTTTTTGAATTCGTTGCAGGTCGAAAAGGGATACTCGAACAACACCATTGTGGCCTATAGAAACGACCTGGAGCAATTTGTCGCTTTCCTCACCGAACGCGACGCAATCAACAGTTGGGACGGGGTCGATAAGGAGAACCTGGTCGATTATGTGACCTGCCTCAGAGAGGAACGGGAGTACGCCTCGGCCACCGTGGCGCGCAAGGTCGCTGCCGCCAAATCTTTTTTCCGCTACTTGGTCGATTGCGGGCACCTGGCCAAGGATCCTAGCGAGACGCTGGACTCCCCCAAAGTGCGAAAATACACACCTACAGCCATCTCCGAGCAAGAAGTGGAGCGCCTGCTCAAGGCGCCGACCAAATACGATACCCCGCGCGGCATCCGCGATGTCGCCCTTCTGGAGCTGCTCTATGCCACCGGAATGCGGGTGAGCGAGGTGGTCAACCTCGATGTGGGCGATATCGATCTGGAAACGGGCTGTGTCCGTTGTCAAAACAAGACGGACAAGTATCGCGAGCGGGTGATCCCCATCTATTCACGGGCGATCGAGGCGCTTCGCGTCTATCTCGAGCAGAGCTACCCCAAATTGGCGCGCGATAGCGAAGAGACCGCTTTATTCCTAAACCATCGCGGTCGCCGCTTGACCCGTCAGGGCCTCTGGTTGATCATCAAAAAGTATGTCGAAGAGGTGGGCATCGACTCCTCTGTGACGCCTCACACCCTGCGACATTCCTTCGCCACCCACCTGTTGAACGGGGGTGCTGACGTGCACGAGGTCCAAGGCCTCCTGGGCCATGCGAATGTGTCGACCACCCAAGTGTACACGCAGATAAATCAGGATCGTCTGCGCGAAGTGTACGATGAGGCCCACCCGCGGGCCCGTTAGATTTCATCCTCCTCAGGCTCTCGATGGCCCAGCCGAGCGATCCCTCTGCTGGGCCATTTGGTGAAAGCGGCGGCCGGCCGACAGCCATGAGCCCGCCCGCACTCCATTCGCGGTGGACAGGACGACTATCATGACCAAAACGGAAAGAGACAAGGCCATCGAAGCCGCCGAATATATTCGTATGCGTGTAGGCCCCGTGCCGATCCATGTGGGCGTGGTGCTGGGTTCCGGGCTAGGCACCCTCGCCGAAGGGCTATCCAACGCCCAAATCATCCCCTACACGGATATTCCCCATTTTGGCGCCTCGACGGTGCCTGGGCATGTGGGCCGCCTGGTGTTGGGCAAGATGGGCCGCACGACAGCGTGCATCATGCAAGGCCGGCTCCATTATTATGAGGGCTATTCCCTGGCGCAGATCACTCTGCCTATCCGCGCCATGCGCCAACTGGGTATCGACACGCTGATCATCACCAACGCCGCCGGCGGCATCCGCGCCGATTTGCAGCCCGGCCACTTGATGCTTATCATCGACCATCTGAACCTGGTGGGCATGGCCGGCCACAATCCCTTGCGCGGGCCCAACGACGACCGGCTTGGCCCGCGTTTTCCCAGCATGACCAGGGCCTACGACCCTGACCTGGCCGCGATAGCCCGGCAGGTTGCCCGCGAGCGGGGCATCCCTCTCTCCGAGGGGGTTTACGCCATGGTGGCCGGCCCGAACTTTGAAACGCCGGCCGAGGTCCGTTATCTACGGCTTATCGGCGCCGATGCCGTGGGCATGTCCACCGTGCCGGAGGTCTTGGTGGCTCGCCATGGGGGGATGCGCGTTTTGGGCTTTTCCCTGATCAGCAATGTGGCCGTCGATACCCTACCCGGCGCCGCGCCGGAAAAGACGCCCGAGGCCTCGCACGAGGAGGTGCTCGATGTGGGCATCAAGGCAGCCCCGATGCTGGCCTCGTTGATCCAGGGCGTGATCGAACGGATCACCTAAACACGAGGAAAAGGCGCGTGCTGAATATCGTCTCCTTTCTGCTCAACTTGATCGACCAGCACGTTATCTGGCTCTATCTCCTGTTATTTTTGCTTATTCTGTTCTATCTGCGCGTTTACCTGGCAGCCCATCGGGACAGGGTAAAG
>JACIWY010000869.1 GCA_014360745.1 Chloroflexota bacterium | reverse complement strand
GCCGAAGCAGTGCCACATACCCTTCTTCTCGCTTATCATCAGGGAGGGGTTTCTATCGGGATGAAAAGGGCAGAGCGCCTTGTAGGAACGCCCTGCCCTTTTCACTGGTAGATACCAGGATACTACCTCAACTATGTTTGCGCTATCTCTTATTTCCTCTATGACATCCTGTAAGGAGCGTGGCACACCTTACAGAGAGATGGTTATAGATACTACCTTTTTATTGCTACTTCTGATGCCGAAGACCACATGATAGGTCTGGTCATATCGGCAAAAAATATTGCCTTCGCTTTCAGAAGTTTCCTCTGGCCAACCGTAAGCCTTCAACACATCGGTATAAGAGCTACCAAGGGTAATGCCTTTGGATGTGCGAGCCTTTTCCCATTTATTTCCACTCACCGTTACTTCCACTACCCTACCATCAGCTTGTGCGAGAGTAACTCTCAAAGTAATGCCACCCTTTAGCCTGTAAATCCAGAGCATTTTATCAGGGGATACAGTTATACCCTGTGCAGCTGCTCCTGGCATTCCTGCACCGGATATCCCTGGCAGTGGGAAAACACCGCCCTGAGGACCAACAGGACCACCCATTGGGGTCGCCGTGCCGGCCGGTCTCATTCCTGGCATCGGTCCCATACCCGATCCCATCATACCCGGCATTCCTGCACCGGGCATCATTCCGGGCATAGGTCCCATCATCCCGGGCATTCCCATTCCTGGGCGGGCTCCCTGCATCATACCCGGCATAGCTGAGCCTGATGCACCTGGTCCCATACC
>JACIWY010000868.1 GCA_014360745.1 Chloroflexota bacterium | reverse complement strand
ATTTTTTAATAAAAACATCTTTCTACCTCCTTATTCTCCTTCGGGGTCGGGGTCATTGGGGCTGTATGTGTTAAGGAGAGGCGGTTGAGAAGGGTCAAGACCGCTCGTATACTGGAATAGCTCAAAAGCGGATTTTTCCATCTTCCTATGCAAGATGAACATCGGCACACCAAGGGGACAGGCACGGAGGCATTCACCACAAGAGACGCATCTGCCCGCGAGGTGCATCGCCCGGTTCAAATGGAAGACCCTGCTGTCCTCCATAGTTACCTGATGTGAGACGAAACGAGGAAGAAGGCTCTCGGCAAAGCATTCCTTGCAATAGCAAGAAGGACAAGTAAGCCTACAGGCGAAACAGCGGATGCAGAGAGCAAACCTCTCATTAAGGTAATCTTCCCTTTCCTGGGGGGAAAGCTTCTCCATCTCCTCCACATCGGGAAAACCACCAACGCCCTCCCTTCTCTCACCGATAATCTCGTCATAGAGCACTGGCGTTGGATAAGGGCATAGCTGACAGGAGTCGAAAAGAAGCTCTCTCCTATTAAGCCTCAGACCTTGGGGTTCAACGATTATCTCATCTCCATCCTCCCTTATCGCCTCAACCTTCCTCAGGTTGACCATATCCTCTAATTTCTTAACATCAAGCATTCCCGGACAGGCGACACCTATTATGTGGAGCAGATCCCTCGCTATCTGCTTCTCCTGAAGGAGAACGGCAAGGCTTCGAGAGGTGCAACCGAGGGCAACGACGCCGATTCTCTTATCCCTTTCCTGGGGAATAT
>JACIWY010000867.1 GCA_014360745.1 Chloroflexota bacterium | reverse complement strand
GCCCATGACTGGTTAATCCATATGGCGGGAGAGCGCGTCTACCAAGCCGTCTGGCGCCCTCTCTTGCGCACCAAATTCGGCCGCTATGCCGATCAAGTGGCCGCCGTTTGGATCTGGAACAAACTCAAGCTACGCGGCAGCTCCCGCGGGAAAAAGCAAGAGGAACGTCTCGGCTATGTGCGCGGAGGTTTTGGCCAGGTCGTGGATGCCTGGGAGGAAACACTGCGCAAGCAGGGTGTAGAGATTCTTTTTGAAACCCCCGTCGAACATATTCGGACGAGCGCCGGAACATTCCAAGTCACCGCCGCGGGCGAGACCAGACGTTTTGATGCCGTAGTGGTCACCACTGCGCCCGCTATCTTGGCCCGCCTAGCGCCCGATCTTCCCGCAGACTATGGCGCTCGCCTGGAACGTATCGTCTATCTCGGCAACGTCTGCCTTGTGCTCCAGCTCGACCGCAAGTTGTCCGACACGTATTGGCTGAACATCGGCGACCCCGATATTCCTTTCACCGGCGTTATTGAACACACCAATATGCAGCGCCCTGAGATCTATGGCGGCGCGCATTTGGCCTACATCTCTCGTTACATGGACATCCAAGACCCGGCCTATAACTACTCCGCCGAGCAACTGCTGGAGACCTACCTGCCGTATTTGCGGCGCATCTTTGCCGGTTTTGAGCGCCATTGGGTACAGAACGTTTGGATCTGGCGTGCCCCCTATGCCCAACCCGTTATCGGCACCCAAAACTCGACGCTGCGCCCTCCTTTTCGCACTCCCAACCC
>JACIWY010000866.1 GCA_014360745.1 Chloroflexota bacterium | reverse complement strand
GATCCGCGCATTAGCTTGCCATTGCCGTGAGCGTTACGGCCTGCGAGAGGTGAGCCGTTGGTATTGGGAATTATGGGACGAACCCGACATCTCTTATTGGCGAGGCAGCGTCGAGGAATACTGCCGATTGTACGATTATACTGTGGCCGGTCTGCTCTCGGCCATTCCGGGAGCTCGTGTGGGCGGCCCGGGCACTACCAGCCCGGGGCGGCCGACGGCAGGGCAGTTTCTGTACGCCTTCCTGGAACATTGCACCCATGGGGTGAACGCCATTACCGGAACGCGCGGCACACGGCTGGATTACATTTCCTTTCATACCAAAGGGGGTGGTTACGGCGTCGAGCCCGATGCCCCCAAAAAGACGCCGACCATGCAGACGCTGTTGAGCCATGTGGCCGCGGGTCTGGAGATCGTCGCCCGTTTCCCCGAGCTGCGCAGCCACGAGATCGTCCTCTCGGAATGCGACCCTGATGGCTGGGCGGCGGGCAGTATCCGCGAGAACCCCAACCTTTTCTATCGCAACACCGAGTACTATGCCAGCTACGTGGGCGATGCCGTCTGCAAGCTCGTCGATCTGTCTGACCCACGAGGGCCGCGTGTGGATGGCATGTTGACGTGGGCCTTTCAGTTTGAGGGGCGCGAATATTTCGCCGGGCTGCGCGCGTTGAGCACCAACGGCGTGGATAAACCGGTGCTTAACGTCTTTCGTTTGTTGGCCGGCTTGGGGGGGATGCGGTTGGCGCTGCATAGTGACGCGGCCCGCGATCCTCTGGCTCAGGGAGGGG
>JACIWY010000865.1 GCA_014360745.1 Chloroflexota bacterium | reverse complement strand
AACTTCATAGGGGTAAATCTCACATTTTAAACTGTTATAAATAAATTTCCTTATAAAAAAAATAATTATATCGCGTAGTTCTTTTTTTTCTCCTGCTATTTTTGAAATTTCCCAGAATTTTTTTACGAATGGCGAATTTTCCATGCATGCTATTTTGTCGCAAACCTTACATATGCATTGTAAAAAATCAAAAGCCTCCTTTTGCTTTTCCTCTCCATTCTCTCCCCTTATGTCGTGCCATAACCACTCATCAATAACAAGGGTCTGGCGTAGCTCACTCATTCTTTTATACCAAGCATTATTTTTAAGTCCTCAAGTTCCGCTTCAATAAAAGATGATAAACCGCCTTCTACCTGCCCTTTTTCATTAACTTTTTGATCCTTAAAAATTGTTTCCTTTTTCTCTTTTGTTATTAAATAAAATTTTAAGTCAGAAGGAGAAATAATTTTCTCTTTTACTGCTACCAGAAGAGAACTTACAAATTGTTCTGAATGTGTCGTAATAATTATTTGTTTTCCTTCTTCTTTTACAATCTCGCACAGAACCCTTACAAATTTTCTTATTACCGTTGGATGAAGGTGAATTTCTGGTTCTTCAATTAAAATAGTTTTTATCTCGGGTCTGTAAATTTTTGCAAGAATATAAACAAGTTGATTCACTCCAAAACCATCATTTACAAGATAACTTGAAACTTTGGACTTTTTATCTGTTGTTTGAAAATAAACAGTTGCAGTTCCTGGTGGTATATACAATCTAAATTCTTTGCCAATTATTTTCTCAAGGTCA
>JACIWY010000864.1 GCA_014360745.1 Chloroflexota bacterium | reverse complement strand
CGGTATGGCATTGAACGGCAGCTTTAATGGCCGATTGGGCCTCGGACGGTCAATGGCGGAGCTGGCCCAAAGGCCGCCCTTTCTTGATCCAGCTTGATCCAGAGGAAGCCGGAGGCAAAGTCACGGCCCGATGAACGAAAACTCCCATACGAGGCTATCTTAGGTGAGCTGGCGAAACAGGGCGAAACCGCAGGCCTAAGAGGTGATCAAATCCGCACTGAACGGCCGCGCACCCGAGAGGAGCTGTTTCCGGGGACTTATCAATCGCGGCCCGTGCGCCGGGTCGAAATCCCGAAACCCGGGAGGGCAAGCGCCTTTTGGGAGGATGGATCGAGGACTTCCCCTTAGCGGAAACCTCAAGTGTCTTCCGGGAAATAAAAGCGTGGCTAATGTGGCGCAAAGGGCCATGGCGGATGGCCCAATGAACAGAGCTATGAACCGCCCATGGGCGGATTCAAGGTCTGCTCAGCCCAATCACATGCTACAACGCAAGTCGCCAAGGTTGACGAACTGCCGATGCGGACCCGCATGTCCATTTATACATCGTACACCATAATCCTACACCACGTACGGCGCGCCTCAGGTGAGAATACCGGCCCCGGCGCGCGAGTCCGCGAGAGGGACGCCGCGGGGGTGCTCCAGGAGGGCGCGGTGATAAGCGCCGATTACGTCGCGCACGGTAAGCACGCCGGCCGGCTTGCGCGGGTCGTGATCATTTACCACAATCAGCCTTTCCACGTTGCGTAAGGCAAACTGTCGAAAAGCCTCCTCCAGGCTTGCTTGAGGC
>JACIWY010000863.1 GCA_014360745.1 Chloroflexota bacterium | reverse complement strand
GCGTCCTTGTATCGGGTGCGCATCATGTCGCGCCATCGTTCTTTGGGCAGCCTCTCCAAATATGCGGAGAGCGTCGAGGGCGATGAACAAGAGACGCCGGCGTCGCCACTTGGACATGCCTCGGCAGCCATCGACTATGGCCCTGATTGCGGTCATGAGAAGCTCGACCCGTATGCCTGAGGTCGATGGGCACTGGCTCTTGTGTCCGGTGGTCTATGAACCAAGCTAGGAGGATATAGGAGGTGTAACTATGGCACTCACTCGTTGGGATCCCTTCCGGGAGATGGTATCGCTTCGTGACGCAATGAATCGCCTTTTCGATGAGAGCTGGCTGCGTCCTTGGTGGCGCCTCGGCGAGGGTGAGACCCCCAGCGTTTTTGTCCCGCTGGATATGGTCGAGACCGATGGGGATATTGTCATCTCGGCTCCCCTGCCCGGGCTCAAGCCGGAGGACGTAGATATCAGCATTACGGGCAACACGGTCACGATCAAGGGCGAGTTCCGTGAGGAGCAGGAAGGCAAGCGCGAGAACGTTCATTTCCGCGAGCGTCGCTATGGCGCGTTCCAGCGTGCGGTAACTTTGCCCACCGAGGTGGACGCCAACAAAGCGGAGGCCACCTTTGAGAACGGCGTGCTCAAGTTGACGATCCCCAAGACCGAAGAGGCCAAGCCGAAAAAGATCCAGATCAAGACCAAATAAAATCGGCCTGCTCCTCTCCCCTCTTGATCGATGACCTGACCAACGCCTGACCAGGTATCTGGCCAGGCGTTGGCTTTTTTGTGCGAATA
>JACIWY010000862.1 GCA_014360745.1 Chloroflexota bacterium | reverse complement strand
GGTGAACATGTAAATCAGCGCGCCGATGATGAACACGGACCCGATATTTTCGAGCCATTTGATGCCGTGAAAGCCCAGGACCGAGAGCATGATTTGCAGGGCCTGAAAGCCCACGAAGAACACAACGATATTGGAATAGCCAAAGAGTGTCTCGCTCACGAGATTGAGCGCGCCTGCACCGATCCAGCTTTGGAAGCCGAACCAGACGAGGGCGGGAACAGAGCGCACCAACGCCGGGATACGCGCGCCGGAAAAGCCGAAGGCCGAGCGCAGTTGCACCATCATCGGGATGCCGTATTTGTGCCCCGCCGCCCCGTTGATCATCAGCGCGAGGCCAATGACCGTGCAGCCGATGGCGATGGCCAGAAACACTTGGAGCAGGTTCAGCGTGCCGACGAGGCCAGAGCCGATGGTAAAGGTGCCGATGGACACGCAGCCGCCGAGCCAGGCAAAGAGATAGGACCACGGGTCCATGATCCGCGTTTTCTGGGGGGCCAGCGATTCCTCGCCCAGACCCTTGTGTTCGATCACCTCGGGCATATGCCTGTCATGCGGCAAAACACCCCGGTTTGTATCTGAAATTGTCATGACTCTCCTCCCTGAGATGCATTATTTCGGGTTTATTTCGGGTTTGGTGGTGCGTAGGCGCCGATCTTGCTGGTCTTGAGCCCGGCGCCCACGAGGGCTTCGGCGAATTTCGTGGCGACAGTCACGCCGTCGATGGCCATCCAAGCCCTGAATCGCTCAGCCAATAAACGCCTGACTTTAGAGGTTATGTTTCTACGGTTACTGCAG
>JACIWY010000861.1 GCA_014360745.1 Chloroflexota bacterium | reverse complement strand
AGGCTCGCGCACCCTTCCGGCGAAAACCTCGCCGGGCCTTTGTCCCCTCGCGCTCGGCACCTCTCGCCATGCCGGAGGCATGGTTGCACAAGACGGATTGTAACAAATTCCTGGTAGCTTTTCAAGTGCAATTCAAATAACAAGGGCTCTTTTGGGGCAGGGTGCAAAGCGCTTCCCTTCGGCCCTAGGCTGTGATAGAATAGCGCCGCCAAAGCGCAGTTTGGCCAAAGGCGCCTGAGTAAGAAAAAGGAGAAGGTCATGCCTCCTTTCGTGCATCTACACGTTCACAGCGAATATTCGCTCCTCGATGGCCTGGCGCGCCTGCCCGATTTGTGCAAGAGCGCCAAAGAAGCTGGGATGGAGGCCATCGCCCTGACCGATCATGGTCAGATGTACGGCACGATCAAGTTTCTTCGCGCCGCCCAAGAAGCGGGCATCAAACCCATCTATGGTTGCGAGGTCTATCAAGCCCCACGGCGCATGACCCAGCGAGATCCGAGCCGCGATAGCAAGGCCTATCATTTGATTTTGTTGGCCAAGAACATGGTCGGCTACAAGAACCTGCTCAAGCTGGTCACCAGGGCCAATCTGGAGGGCTTTTATTATCGTCCTCGCGTAGATCGAGATCTGCTGGCTGAACATGCCGAGGGGCTCATCTGCCTGAGCGCCTGCGTTTCCGGCCAGGTGCCCAGCTTGATCGCCGAGGGGCAGATCGAGCAGGCGCGAGAGGCGATAGGCTGGTTTAAGGAGGTATTTGGGGCGGAGAACTATTTCCTAGAATTGCAGCGCCATGGGG
>JACIWY010000860.1 GCA_014360745.1 Chloroflexota bacterium | reverse complement strand
GCCACGAGTACTGCCGGAGGGCCGCGGAGCGGTCAATCCCAAAGGAATGGATTTTTATAACCGTCTGGTGGACGAATTGCTGCAACACAATATCCGCCCTTATGTGACCCTTTACCACTGGGATTTGCCTTCGGCGTTACAAAAGATGGGGGGCTGGGCAGCGCGGGATACGGTTCATCGTTTTGCCGATTACGTGGAGCTGATGGCGCGCACGCTGGGCGACCGGGTGAAGGATTGGATCACTCACAACGAGCCTTGGGTAGTGGCCTTTGTGGGCAATTTGCACGGTCGTCATGCCCCAGGCTGGGAGGATCTGGGCTTGGCGATCCAGATCTCGCACCATCTATTGCTTTCGCATAGCCTGGCCATGCCGGTTTTGCGCGCTCACGGCGATAAGGAGACTCGTGTGGGCATCACGCTCAATTTTAGCCCGGCCTATCCGGCCAGCGAGGCTCCGCAGGACGTTGCGGCTGCGCAGCGCCACGATGGCTTTCACAATCGCTGGTTCCTGGATCCCCTTTTCAGAGGGCATTATCCGGAGGACATCCTCCAGGCCTGGGGGACGTTGGCGCCACGGGTGATGGAGGGCGACCTTGCCCATATCTCGGCGCCCATCGACTTTTTGGGCGTGAACTATTACTCACGAGGTGTGGTCAAGCACCAGGAGGGAGCCTTCTTGGACGCGATTACGATCAAACCGGAGGGCGAATACACGCATATGGGCTGGGAGGTGTATCCACAGGCGCTCACCGATTTGCTCATTCGCTTAACCAAAGATTACGCGCCTCAAGCGATGTAT
>JACIWY010000086.1 GCA_014360745.1 Chloroflexota bacterium | reverse complement strand
TTGAGATGACTGGCCGCGATGCGCAGGCGATAGGCCATTTGAATCATCATGAGCGTACCAGATCCCCGAGGGTTTTTTGCTGCGGGGGCATTCTAGCACGTTCGTGGGAATCGTCCAATCAGAAGGATGCTGGCTACACAGAACCAAACATGATGAGCCATTGACACAGAAATCGGCTTGTTCTAGAGTGTTTCGTGCTATCCATAAAGTGCGGAGGAACGATGCGCGTCATACCTACGAGCTTGCCGGATGTGTTGATCGTCGAGCCCGATGTGTATGGTGATGAGCGGGGGTTTTTTATGGAGAGCTATAGCCGACGCAAATACGCTGCATTGGGCATCGATGTCGAGTTTGTACAGGATAACCATTCTCGCTCATCGCGGGGTGTGTTGCGGGGGTTGCACTATCAGGCGCGGCCGGGGCAGGCCAAGCTGGTGCGCGTGGTCTCGGGCGAGGTGTACGATGTGGCCGTGGATATCCGCCATGGCTCGCCAACTTTTGGGAAGTGGGTGGGGGTCGTGCTCTCAGCCGAGAACAAGCGACAGCTTTACATTCCCGTCGGCTTTGCCCACGGATTTTGCGTGCTCAGTGAGATGGCCGATTTCCTCTATAAGGTCAGCAGCTATTACGACCCCACCGAGGAGAGGGGCATCGTCTGGGACGATCCCGATCTGGCCATCGACTGGCCGGTAGAGGAGCCGATCCTCTCGCCAAGAGATAGGGCGCACCCACGATTCAAGGATGCGCCCGCGGTTTTTTATTATGATTGAGCAAGTGTCTATCTCATTTGGCAGCTGGTATGCTTTTTTCTCCCCTACGGGGAACGCAGCGAGGCGATCTCCTCGGGTTTCAAGATGCCGCGCTGGGTAATGATGGCCGTGATATAGCGCGCCGGGGTGATGTCGAACGCCGGGTTAAGAGCTTGGGCAGCTTCGTGAGCCAACCGCACGCGACAAATCTGGCCCTCATCGGTTCGGCCTGTGACATAAAGCACCTCATCGGCCTCGCGTTCTTCGATGGGGATGTCGTCGCCGGTGGGGCAATTCAAGTCGATGGTGCTCAAAGGCGCGGTGACGTAAAAGGGGACATTATTGGCTTGGGCCACGACAGCTTTTTCGTAGGTGCCGATTTTGTTGGCCACATCGCCGTTGGCGGCGATGCGGTCGGCGCCAACGATGACCATATCCACCTGACCACGATGCATAAAATGGCCGGCAGCATTGTCGGCAATGATGGCATGGCGCACACCTTCTCCTTGTAGCTCCCAAGCCGTCAGTCTGGCGCCCTGGCAGCGGGGCCGCGTTTCATCTACCAAGACAAAGACATCCTTGCCCTGGCGCTTGGCAGCATACACAGGGGCCAGGGCGCTGCCCCAATCCACAAAGGCGAGCCAGCCGGCGTTGCAATGGGTCAGGATGCGCGCGCCGTCGCGGATGAGTTCGGCGCCGAGCCGCCCGATGGCTTCGCCCGCGGCGGCGTTTTCGTCGGCGATGGCCTGTGCCTCGGCCACGGCGGCCTGACGGGCGGCTTGGGCAGAGCTCGCAGCTTCGATGGCCGCCAGAACGCGGTCTATAGCGTAAAAGAGGTCTTGGGCGGTGGGGCGCGTTTGGCGCAGCGTCTGAGCGCCTTGCCGCACATACGGCTCGAAACCGGGATCGTCGGGTGCTTCAAGGGCCACCTGGGCCATGCCATAGCCCGCGGCGGCGCCGATAGCCCCGGCGCCGCGAACGATCATCGTCTTGATGGCTTGCGCTGTGTCACGATGGGTGGGCAGATCGATGATCTCAAAGCGATGAGGGATCAGGTGTTGATTGATCATCCGCACCCTGCTACCTTCCAGCCACACGGTGCGATAGGGTTGGCCATTAACCAACATCTCGCCCCCTCCTCAGAATCCGCGCTTTTTATCGATCTGATTGCGCAGTGGCAGATCGCCCTTGAGGAAGCGCTCCAGGTTTTCGGTCAAGATGTCGAGCACATATCGTCCTTCGTATTGCGTGCCACCGGCGGCATGGGGGGTGATGAGCAAGTTGGGCACATCCCATAATTCGCTATCGGGTGGCAGAGGTTCCTGCGCAAAGACATCGAGTGCCGCGCCGCGCAAACGGCCGTTGCGCAAGGCGTCGACCAACGCGGCTTCGTCGATGATCTTGCCACGCGAAATACCGACCAGAATGGCGTTCTTTTTCATGTGCCCAATCTGTGCCGCGCCGATCATGCCATCGGTATCGGGCGTATAAGGCACGGTGACGACGACATAATCGGATTGGGCCATAAGGTCCTCCAGGCGATCCACCCCCCACAGCTCGGCCACATAATCGGGCTTGTCGCCGGGATACAAATCGACGGCCAAGATGTTCAGGCCAAAGGCCTTGGCGCGTTCGGCGATGGCGCGGCCCACGGCGCCAAAGCCTATGATGCCTAGGGTGGTGCCGGTCAGCTCGGTCATTTCGTGACGCAGCTCGCGGCCCACCCACCGATGTTCCAGTTGAGCCAAGATAAAGCGGCGGATCTCGCGGGTGAAGGCCAAGATCATGGCAAAAGCCGACTCGGCTAAGCAGGCGGCGTGTGTGCCCCGTGCGCTGGTGAGCAACACGTCGCTGGCGACGAATTCGGGGATATCCAGGTAATAGTTAATGCCCGTGCTGGGCGATTGCACCCAACGTAGCTTCTTGGCGGCCAAAAAGAGGTCGCGGTTCATCCAGCCGACGTAAATCTCGGCGTCGGCGATCTCTTCCGCCAGCTTGGCGCGATCGGGGCAATAGACGAACTCGTATTGCGGGAAGCGCGTCTGCAAATCGGGAATGCCCTTCTCCAACCCCATAAAGTTCGGACCAATGAGAACTTTCACGATGTGTGCTCCTTTGTGGTAATGTTCTGAATATGCTTTGTAGAGTATGGGCCCTGTATCCGTGATGATGTGGAAAATGGTTCAAGTGTCAAGCTCGATGCGCGCAGGGCTTGGCCCGGTTCTGCGCACTACCTCTTGCTACCTGGCTTCAGCCGGTTCCAGGCGGGTCACCTGAAGCTGTGTTTTGTTATAATCGTCCACGCCATAGTCGAGGATGCCCCATACGCGCAGCAAAGTGCCGCTATCCCGGTACATTCGAAGCTGGGCCTCGATGGCGGCCAAAGGCGAAGCGAGGCCATAGCTTCCCGCCGGCTCCTGGGCGACGAAATAGTCGTCGTAAGGGCTGTTAAGGGGCAACCCATGCACAGTGCCCAGCCAACCTTCCACGACAACGGGTGCAGGGCGCCGCGTGAGCAACGGCGTTGGAGTCGGTGACGCCAAGGTCGGCGAGGACGTTGGGGTCAGCGACGCTAGAGTCGGCGGTGACAACACAGTCGGCGATGATGTCGCTGTTGATGAAGGAGTAATGCTTGGAATGACCAGAGTTCTTGTTGCCGAAGGGGCGAGGTTCGGCCTCGTTCTGGTCGCCGTAACCGGCGGCGCCGATGTGGGGCCCGATCTAGAGGGGTAAGTTACGGGCGTGAGTGACGCAAGGATCGATGACGGGGTAATCGATAACGCCAGGGCGATCGCCGTCGGCGACGAGGCGACCAACTCAAGGGGTATCACGGTAGGCAGCGGCATCCACGTTGCTGGCGGTTGTTGCACGGCAGGCGCCAAGACAGAACAACTGCATAATAGGCCGCTTGCGAACAAGCCGAGAAGGAACGTTCTGTATGCAGGTCTTGATATACTCACGGTTTGCGCCCCACCCCTCTCTACGCTCCGCTTCGCGCTCGCCTCGCTGATATCCCAGGGGGTTGCCGATTGCTCGGGAATTATACGCGCGATGCACAAGGACCGCAACGCAAAGGCGCACCCTGTCAGGTTGGTGTTGCACAAACCCGTCGGGGCTAGCTAGCCCACAGCGTCAGGCCCGGGATATAAGGAGACTTTAAACTAGGGTGCCGAGGGAGGACGTTGACCGTGTAGCCCTGCAAGCCGCTTTTGGACAGGGTAATCGTGCCGCGATAGATATGGTTGCCCTGTTCGTCTTGCCCAATCGGCACCATAGGTACCACGGTGTACTCCTCGAGTTCTCCTTCTGCATTGACGCTGCCGGCGTAGGCCCGTACAGAGACGTCTTCCGGCCCCAAGGCGCCCAAGTAGATATGGGCCGTGACGTCTACCTGCGCGGTGACGGGGATGCCATCTTGCGCGTCGGCTTCCACCGACACGATGCGCAACTCGCCCCAACGACGTTGTACGCGCAGCCGCCAGGCGGCCAACTCTTTGGCCAACTTGCATTCCTCGGCGGCGAGCTGTTGGTAGTGGCGTGCCGCCGGAAAATAGATCTCCTCCGCATATTGCTGCACCATGCGATGGGTGTTAAAAACAGGGGCGATCAAGCGCATCGAACGTTTCATCTTGGCGATCCAGCGGCGGGGAAGGCCATTGGAACCGCGCTCATAGAAGAGCGGTATGACATCCTTCTCTAAAATGTCATAGAGGGCTTGCGCCTCGACCCGGTCGCCGTAATTGGGGTCATCGTAGGTCTCGCCTCGGCCGATGCTCCATCCTACCTCGGGGGAATATCCTTCGCACCACCAGCCATCCAATGTGCTGACGTTCAACACGCCGTTGGCCGCAGCCTTCATACCGCTGGTGCCGCTGGCTTCCAGCCCTTGCCGCGGTGTGTTCAACCAGACATCGGCGCCTTGGACGAGATAGCGCGCAAGAGCCATGTCATAGTCTTCGAGAAAGACGATGCGGTGGCTCATGTCCTCCCGACGGCTCATGTGCACGATCTGGCGGATATATTCCTTGCCCGGGTTGTCTCGCGGGTGAGCTTTGCCGGCGAAAATGATCTGCACCGGTTTGTCCGGATCGTTCAGCATCCTGGCGAGCCGATCTGGGTCGCTGAACAAGAGCAGGGCGCGTTTATAGGTGGCGAATCGTCGGGCAAAGCCGATAGTCAAAGCGTCCGGGTCGAGCACCTCACGGGCCTTGGCTAGCTCTTGAGGGGCCGCCCCGGCGCGGGCGAGCTGTTGCTCCAACCTGTCGCGCGCTACCGTCACCAGGCGCTCGCGACGTTGCTGGAAGGTGCGCCATAGCTCTTCGTCCGGTATCCTGTCGATGCGCTCCCATACACTCTGATCTTCGGGGCGCTCGATCCAGCGTGGCCCCAGATAGCGCAACAAGAGGTTGGCCATGTCGTGCGAAATCCACGAACGGGTATGGATGCCGTTGGTGATAGAAGTGATGGGCACTTCGTTCACCGGAGTGCCGGGCCACAGGTTTTGCCACATCTCGCGGGCCACTTGGCCGTGTCGCCGGCTGACGCCGTTCACCGTGTCGGCCAAACGGATGGCCAGTATGGCCATAGAGAACTGGCCATCTCCACCATCAGGGGGGCGCCCCAATTGCAGGAATTGCTCGCGGCTAAGGCCCAACTGAGGATAGTAACTGCCAAAATAATAATCCATCAAATGGGGCGGGAACAGGTCGATGCCCGCCGGAACGGGTGTATGGGTGGTAAAGATGTTGCTGGCCGCGACCAGTTCGCGGGCTTCGGGGAAAGAGAGCCCCTTTTCACGCATGGTCATGCGCACACGCTCTAGGGCCAAAAAGGCCGAATGTCCTTCGTTCATATGATACACGGTCGCCTCGATGCCCAACGCCTTCAAAGCGCGCATCCCACCGATGCCGAGCAGGATTTCTTGGCGGATACGCATATCCAGGTCCCCGCCGTACAACTCATCGGTGATGTCCTGATCTTCGGGGCGATTCACTTCCAGATTGGTATCGAGCAAATAGAGCGGTGTACGCCCCACTTGCGCCCGCCACACCTGGGCCACCACTTTGCGCCCGGGATAGTCCACCTCCACGGTTACCGGTGCGCCATCGTTGCCGCGCACCAGTTGGATCGGCATATTATAGAAATCGTTGACCGGATACGATTCTTGTTGCCAGCCGTCGGCGTTCAAGTATTGGCGAAAATAGCCTTTTTGATAGAGCAAACCTACGCCTACCAGGGGGATGCCTAGATCACTGGCCGATTTGAGGTGGTCGCCCGCCAAAATCCCTAGGCCACCGGAATACATGGGCATGGCCTCGGTAATGCCGTATTCGGCAGAAAAGTAGGCAATCTGCAGATCTCCATGATCGGCGGCCCGTTCTTTTTGGAACCAGGTTTCACCGCTGCTCATGTAGCGGTTTAACCCCTGGTAAACTCGCATCATTTGCGCTACAAAGCCCTCATCATGGGCCATTTCCTCTAGCCTCTCCTGGGAGATTTTACCCAGAAGCAACACCGGATTATGGCCGGTCTCTTCCCAGAGATCGCGATCCAATCGGCGAAAGAGGTCCACCACATCGAGGTTCCAAGACCACCACAGATTGTAGGCCAGCTCGCTCAGTGGGGTTAACCCGGGGGGCAACGAGGGCACCACGGTAAAGGTACGATAGGGGCGCATCAGCTCCTCCTACTGGAAATCAGCGGATATTATAATGGGGCTACTCTTGGGCCACAAATGGAACCATGAGCCGGGCGCGCCGAACGGGGCCTAGTTATCCCGAGATCAATCACAAGAAGATATATTGAGGGACACAAGAGCGATGTGACTAGCCAGCATAGCAATAGACGCAACGATGACATCTAGACCACATACCATATGAGCCCACATCAAAATAGTGTGCGCAACCACATCCCGGACGACTACCCCTATAGGGGACACGCCCCGGATCGCGGCCAGAGAGGGCTACGAACCAATCGTAATCACCACAAGACGCGGGGCGAAGCTCCGGGACTTGTTCGGACAGAGCCGCGTATTCGGCACAGCAGGCCAAGGAAAGCCCTTGTTCTGTGGCAATATCCACCAGTTCGCGAGCGACGCTTGTTCGCCAAGCTTGGTCATAGCCGGCCATGCCTTCCGCCCAGGCCGGCAAAAGCGCGGCGATCCTCGCGTCGGCACGGCGATAACGGCCCGGAGGGGCCAAGAAGTTGATCACACCGCGCGTGATGTCCAGATCTGCAACTTGGCCGGCCAGCAAGGCGAACCGTTCGGCAGTGTGCACTCCGGGGATGATGGGATCGTAGCGCCAGGTGATATGCTCAGGGCCGCCGAGCAATCTGATGAGCTGTGGGAGATATCGCCAGCCTTCGACGGGCACCTTTGGCTCCCAAGGGGTGCCAGCAAGGCCGGTGATGGTGACCTGCGCCGTTAAAGTGGTTCCGGCGGAGGTCAACTCCCCCAACAAAGCGCTGCCGAGATGCAGAACCCCGCCGACATCCTTGGTCCAAATTTGAACGACCCAGGGCGGCCCATCCCGATGATAGATTTCTCGCACATGATCCCACACCGAAGGGATGCGAGCTGGGTCGCTACGTCGTGTAACATCGAGGTAGGTAGCTGCGCCTACGACCTCTTTGTAGCGCACATAATCGGCGAAGCGGTAGGCGAAAGGCATAACTCTATGTCCGCCGCACGATCTGCCCGCCCAGAACGATGGATTGCGGTTCCAAAGTGGCCCGATCCAGGATGAGCACATCGGCGTAATGGCCCGGCGCCAGGCGGCCGATCCGATCCTCGAGGCCTAGAATGCGCGCCGGCGTTTCGGTGGCCATTTGCAGGGCATCCCTCAACGCAAGCCCCACCACCTGCACGACATGTTGCAAACATTGTACAAGGGTGCTGATGGAGCCGGCGAAGGCCATTCGATCCGGGGTGATGGCTACGCCAGCACCTTCCTCGACAAGGGCGGTGATGCCGGCGACTTTGTATTCGCCCGGTCCCATTCCCGAAGCGCGCATGGCATCGCTGACGAGGCAGAGTTTCTCGCTCCCTTTGAGGCGATAGGCCATTTTGATCAGGCTGGTGGGCAGATGGTAGCCATCGGCGATGATCTCGGCCGTCAGGCGCTCCTCCACCAGCGCAGCTTCCAACATGCCGGCGTAGCGTTTGGGGCCAAAGCGGCGCACGGTGGACATGCCACTCCACAAGTGGGTGATGTGCGACAGCCCGGCTTCCATCGCTCGACAGACCTGCTCGTACAGAGCATCCGAGTGCCCCCCAGAGATGAGCACGCCATTCCGCGCCAGATGGGAAATCAGCTCCAGAGCACCTTCTCGTTCTGGCGCCAGGGTCACTCGCTTGAGAGGGCCAATGTAACTGTACAACTTGGCGCGTTCCGACGCATCCGGCATGCGGAGCAGCTCGGGCGCGTGCGCGCCGCGCTGTTCTAGGGAGAAAAAGGGCCCTTCCATGTGGATGCCCAATACCCTGGCCTCATCCGCATGCGGGTTGCGGAGGACCTCGTGGATGGCCTCAAAGGCACGCCAGATGTCGGGCAGGGGCGCGCTAGCCGTTGTAGGGAGAAAGCTGGTCGTCCCTGCGCGCAGATGCCTTCGGGCAACGGTGCGTACCGCAGCTGAGGTGCCATCGCCGCAATCGGCACCGTCGCCTCCATGAAGATGGATGTCCACCAGACCTGGGCAGACCACCTGCCCTCGAGCATCGATACGCTCAGTCCCATTGGGCAGTGAGACCTGCGCCGGGCTTCCGACAGCGATGATCCGCTCGCCCTCGATAAGCACAATCCCCTGCGGGATGATGCGCGTTGGGGTATAGACGGTGCCATTGACGATGGCGATCACTCGGTTGCCCCAGCCTCCTCAGTGCTCCCAAAACGTTGTTGCAACGTCCGTCGTTCTTCCTCTGTCAACAGGCCCAGCGCGTCCAGGATGCGGGCCACCAACAAGGGCTCGGGGGCTGCGCCTTCCACGGCGACGCTTTCGTTGATGACCGTTTTAGGCACACCTTGGACGCCATACTTGATGGCCAGTTGCGGGAATTCGACGGCTTCGACCATGTCTGCCTTGATCCGCTCGCTGGCGATGGCCAGGCTATGGGCCAGGTGTACCGCATCTGGGCAATAAGGGCAGGTGGGCGTTACGAAAACCTGAAGATGGACATCCTGTTGGATGCGGGCTAGGGCCTGGCGCGTTTCGGCACTCAGCTCGGGCGCGCCGCGTGATACATCGACAATGTCTTCGATGAGCGAGGTGAACTCGTATCCTGAGGGAATGCCGTAAAAGCGCACCCCATAGTCTTGATCGCTCATCACTACCGTGGCTGGTATCTTGTCGACGCCATAGCGCTCGGCCATCTCCGCATCGGTGATCAGGTTATAGACTTCTAGGCCGATCTTGTCCGATAGGCTGGATACCTCGCGCAACAACTCTTCCGTCTCGCGACAGAATTGACAGGCGATGGTCTGAGTGAAGAACAGCAGCTTGACCGGTTTTTCCATCGCCTTGGCCAGGTGTGCTTGTAAGAAACGCCGATCCTTCTCGCCTAACAAGGGCATGTTCTAACCTCCTTCGCCCTCGATCGCCGCCGGTTGCGAATTGATGCGATGAATGCTCTGAGGGTCGAATTTGGCGTGACGATCATACGTGTACAAGCCGTTCACTTCTTGCTCGATGTCATAAAGCTGGGTGTAGCAAAAGGCGCAGATGCGCGGATGGCGCAGCAACGTCTCCGTCAAGGCGCGGTAACGGGCGAGGAACTCGGCCTCGGAGCGAGGGCGCCCCTCGATACCGCCGTAACCCCAGCCTTTATCGTCGGTCTGGCCGGGGTTCCACCAGATGCCGCCATACTCGCTGACAAAGTATGGCTGCCCGGCATAGGGGGCATCCAGGTCGGGGCGATTGCGGAAAGGCTCGCCGCCCTCCGCCAGGGCCGCGAACTGGGCGGCAAAAGCTACCGGGTCCTGCTGATAGCTGTGCACGTCATAGATGTCGGTTTCGACGTGTTGATACCCGCTGGTGTCGATGACCGGGCGCGTCGGGTCTATCGCTTTGGTAAGGCGATAGATGCCGCGAATCACTTCTGGGTCTTGGTCGCGCTGCGTTTCATTAAAGGGGCACCAACCGACCACCGAGGGATGGTTTCGGTCTCGCTGGAGCGCCTCGATCCACTGAGGCAGCATCATTTCCAAGGCTTTCGGTTTGCTGACGTCCAGCCCCCAGTTTGGGAATTCGCCCCACACCAAGTAGCCCAGTCGGTCCGCCCAATAAAGGAAACGAGGCTCAAAAACTTTTTGGTGCAATCGAGCGCCGTTAAAGCCCAACCCCTGCGAGATGACGATATCGTTGCGCAATGCCTCGTCATTGGGTGCGGTATAGATGCCATCCGGATAAAAGCCTTGGTCCAAGACGAGCCGCTGGAAGAGGGGTTTGCCGTTCAAAAGGATGGCTCGTTCGGACAAGGCGATATGGCGCAGCCCAAAGTAACTGTCAATCACATCGTGAGCGCCGTTTTGTGCGTCAAGGGTTAGATGCAAATCGTACAACGTGGGGCGACCCGGTTCCCAGGGTTGGGCATGTTCCAAGGGGAGCACCAGTTGCGCGCTGCCTCCGGGACAAGTGGCTCCGGCCTGGCCCATGGGGACGCCGTCCAACATTGCTTGGGCATGGAGGGTGCCTTTCGCCGGGCGCCCACCTAGTTCTATTTCTATTAAGACCTGGGCGCAACTTAGAGAGGGAGAAAGGCGAAGCGCCTTAATATACGTTTGCGGCACTGGCTCTAACCAAACCGTCTGCCAGAGGCCGGTGGTGCGGGTATAATGGCAACGCCGCGAATAATAATCGGGGCACTGCTTGCCGCCCGCTACCCAGGGAGAGCGCGTCTCGTCCTCGCAGCATATCACCACCAAGTTTTCATCGCGGCGTAAGGCGCCGGTGATGTCGGCGGAGAAAGGGGTATATCCGCCGCGATGTCGAGCTACCTCAATCCCATTCACCCAAACCGTTGTGTCGTGATCGGCAGCTCCTACATGCAACAGAATGCGCATTCCCTCCCATGTTCCGGGAAGCTGGAAGGTG
>JACIWY010000859.1 GCA_014360745.1 Chloroflexota bacterium | reverse complement strand
AGGTGGCGGAGGCCATCGCCGCCCATGGCGCGCATATGATCACCGAAAAGCCCATGGCGGCCAGCCTGGCCGAGGCGCTACGCATGGTGCGCGCCGCCGAGGCCAATCGGGTCAGCCTGCTCATCAATTGGCCCTCGACCTGGAGCCCGGCGAACCGCGAGGTCAAAAAGCTCCTCGATCAGGGGGCCATCGGCGATTTGTTAGAGGTCAAATGGCGCAACGGCGCCTCCATGGGCCCTTTAGCCTATGGCCAGCAAATCACCGATGCGGAAAAGGGCGCCGAATGGTGGCACCAGGCCGCGCCCGGCGGCGGGGCATTGTTGGATTATTGTTGCTACGGCGCCTGCCTCGCGCGCTGGTATATCGGCGAGCCGGCGGTGGCGGCTTTTTGCCTTCGGGCCAACCTGACCTCTCATTATGGCGATGCCGACGACAATGCCATCATCGCCGTGCGCTTTGCCCACTGCATGGCCTTGTTGGAGGGTACTTGGACGACCTGGGCCACCGGGGTGCCCACCGGCCCCATCGTCTATGGCAGCCGAGGTACGCTGGTGGTGAATACCCACCAAGCCGCCGACGGCCAGCGGCGCTCGGTGGTCGAGGTCTATACGACGCGACATGGCCACGAGCCCGATCAGGTGCTGGAAGGCGATCCTCTGCCCGAAGGTCGCGCCACGCTTGCGGAGGAGTTTATTCACCACCTCGAAACGGGCGAGCCGCCCCACGAGACGATGGAGATGTACCAAAACCTGGACGCTATGGCCATTTTAGATGCGGGCATTCGCTCCGCAGTCAGCGGCAA
>JACIWY010000858.1 GCA_014360745.1 Chloroflexota bacterium | reverse complement strand
CCCAAGGCGGCGTCAGCGCCCCGATAGACCAGCTTTCCCCCTTCCCAGGCCACGCTTCCGCCGAGGTGCACAAAGTCGGAATCGCCAGCCACGTCGCGCACAAAAAAGCCACCGGTATGAATGGCCGCCGAATCCGCCTGTTCCCGGCCGTTTACCGCGAGGCTGGCCACTGCTCCTCCGGCAGCGGTCAGCCCCAAAGTGAGCCCATCGCCCGTGCTTATGTTTAGCACATCCGTGCCCTCCCAAGGACGAGGGGAAGGCACGGCATAGAGGATCTTGGTCGTGTCGAATTCGCGGATGTCGCCGCCATATTCGCCCACGGCCAGATCGTCGAACCAGGCTTTGCCCGGCGCCG
The DNA here is from genome assembly GCA_014360745.1 of Chloroflexota bacterium. Taxonomy (GTDB): domain Bacteria; phylum Chloroflexota; class Anaerolineae; order UBA1429; family UBA1429; genus JACIWY01. The sequence goes on along the minus strand of JACIWY010000858.1, from coordinate 450 downwards.
AGCTTTGGAACATGGCCCAAAGATAGACGGAACGCACCGGCTTGGCCGGCTCCAAGATGCGCTCCACCTGCTGCCAACCATGAGTGCCGCCGTTGAAACAGACGTACTGAGAACTGCCCTGGCTGCCGTCGGTGTAAAAGATATCTATGTAAAGGGAATATTGCATCCGGCAGCCGGCTGTGACGCTGGAGGCCTTGCTCCAGCCGCTGATATAGATCGGGCTGGCCACCTGCTGATTGATGACCACCTCCTGGATCGCCGCGCTTAACGCGCTTGCCTCCAAGCGGATCGACTGCGCCCCGCTATGCGCCACGCTCGTGTCGACGACGAATCCGCCCCCATAGCGCTGCCAGTTCGTGCTGCCCGCTTCAAAGCCGGCATTGCGCACCAAGTTGGGGCCGCGCTCCAGATTATCGATATCTACCCGGCGATGAACGATCCAACCTGCGA
>JACIWY010000857.1 GCA_014360745.1 Chloroflexota bacterium | reverse complement strand
ACCGCCCAACTATTGTATGCGATGCCGCAGAAGGGGCCAAAAACAGTGGACACCGAGCGGCCAGAAGCCGCAAAGCCGGCCTGCATCGGCCGGACGCCGGTCTATGCCTCTTCAAAGTAATGCGGCAAGGGGCGCGGCGCGGCCTGTTGGTAAGGTCGATCGAGCAATGCCTGCTCCTCCAGCTCGATGCCCAAGCCGGGAGCGGTGGGCAAGGAGATATACCCATCCTGCACGATAAAGGGCTGGCGCGCGATCTCGGTGCTGGTCTGCTCAAAGTTCACAAAATATTCGGTGAGGATAAAGTTGGGCATCCCCGCCGCCGCATGGATGGTCGCGGCCAGGCCCAGGGTCGTGCTGTTGTAATTGTGCGGCGATATGGCCACATAGTAGGGCTCGGCCATGGCGGCGATTTCGCGCAACTCCAGGATCCCGCCACAATTGCAGACATCGGGGTTGAGGATATCGGCGGCCCGCCGCTCGAACACCTCGCGAAAGGCCGCCTTGGTGTAGAGCGCCTCACCGGTCACGACGGGGATGTCGATCTGCGCGCGCACTTCGGCCAAAGCGGGGATGTTTTCGGCCGGCACCGGCTCTTCGTACCAGAAGGGTTTGTAAGGCTCTAACCTATGCGCCACACGGATGGCGTGCATCGGCGCCAATCGACGATGTACCTCGATGAGGATATCCACATCGGGGCCCACCGCCTCGCGCACGGCGCGCACGTTGGCCTCGGCGGCGCGCTCCACCTCTTTATCCACATAGAGCCGCCAACGACCAGGGAAGGGATCGAATTTGAGCGCCGTAAAG
>JACIWY010000856.1 GCA_014360745.1 Chloroflexota bacterium | reverse complement strand
CGCCGGCATAGTGTTCGATGAGCACGCCGAAAAAGCGTTCGAGCGAGCCCAGCAGGGCGCGGTGTACCATGTAGGGGCGATGCTCCAGCCCATCGGCGCCGATGTAGGTCATGTCAAAGCGCTCGGGCAGGTTAAAATCGAACTGGATGGTGGTCATCTGCCATTCGCGCCCCAAGGCATCTTTGACCTTGAGATCGATCTTGGGCCCGTAAAAGGCGCCACCGCCTTCGTCGATGTCATAGTCCAAGCGCTCGGCCTCCAGCGCTTTGCGCAACGAGACGCTGGCCTGTTCCCAGCGCGCTTCCTCGCCCACGGCCTTTTCCGGCCGCGTGGCCAGATAGGCATGGATGTCGGTAAAACCGAAATCGCGCCACAGATCCAGCGAAAAGCGCAACACCCCCAGGATCTCCTCTTCGATCTGCTCCGGCGTGCAGATAATGTGGGCGTCGTCCTGAGTGAACCCTCGCACCCGCAACAGGCCGTGCAATACCCCGCTGCGCTCAAAACGATAGACCGTGCCTAGCTCGGCCCAACGCAGGGGCAACTCGCGGTAGGATCGCCGCTTGGTCTGATAGACCATGATATGAAAAGGACAGTTCATCGGCTTTAGGTAATAGTTCTGCCCCTCGATGTCCAGCGGCGAGTACATGGATTCCTTGTAAAAGTCGAGGTGGCCCGATGTCTGCCATAGCCACTCGCGCCCGATATGGGGCGTGTAGAGGATCTCGTACCCGCCTTCGTAATGGCGCTGACGCCAAAAGTTCTCGACCGTGGTGCGGATGCGCCCCCCTTTAGGATGCCAGTAGAC
>JACIWY010000855.1 GCA_014360745.1 Chloroflexota bacterium | reverse complement strand
CATCCTCCTTCCTGCCCAAGATCTGCGAAAGGCCTTCGTATAGGGCCCAGCGCTCATATATGCCCTTTTGGGCCGCCTCGAGCAATTTTTCAGCCCTCTCCGGGAAGGCGTTGTGGAGCATAGCGAAGCGCGTTTCGTTGAGGGCATATTCCTTAAGCGGGATCTGCGGCGCTTTTGAATCGAGCTGCAACGGGGACTTTCCCTCCGCTGCGAGGCGAGGATCGTAGCGCAAAAGGGGCCAGTGGCCGCAAGCCACGGCCTTCTTCTGTTGCTCCAAGCCGTATCTGAGATCGTATCCGTGGGCGATGCAATGGCAGTAAGCTATGATGATGGACGACCCGGGATATGACTCTGCCTCCAAGAATGCCCTGATCGTTTGGGCGTCGTTCGCGCCGATGGCCACGCGGGCCACATAGACATTGCCGTATGCCATGGCCATGAGCGCCAAGTCTTTTTTGCCGGCAGGTTTACCGGCAGCGGCGAACTTCGCCACGGCTCCCATGGGCGTGGCCTTGGACATCTGCCCCCCCGTATTCGAATATACCTCGGTGTCGAGCACGAGGACATTCACGTTCTCCCCAGATGCCAATACGTGGTCCAGGCCGCCGTACCCTATGTCGTAGGCCCAACCGTCGCCGCCGACTATCCAGATGCTGCGCTTCACGAGGTCGTCAGCCAGCTCTGCCAGCTCTTTGGCCTTGGGGTCGTTTAGACCTGAAAGTTTTGTCTTCAGTTCGGCCACCCTTTGGCGTACTGCGGCGAGGCCGCTTTCGTCCGATTGATCAGCTTTCAATATCTCGTCGACCAACCTC
>JACIWY010000854.1 GCA_014360745.1 Chloroflexota bacterium | reverse complement strand
GATGATGTTGAGGTCCTTATAATGGAAGCGGGCACGGAATCCGGGGGCGAAATCCCCTTTGATAACACGCGGCCCGCGCACATCCATAACGCGGGTCTGCGCATAACCGGCGCTTAACACCTTGATAATGATCTCTGGGTCGATGCCCGCCTTGGCTCCTAAAACCAACGCCTCGGCCATGCCGATAAAGTTCAGCGCTACCTGAATCTGGTTACAGGCCTTGACCGTCTGCCCCGCGCCGGAGGGCCCACAATATGTGGCATTGCCCAATAGCTTAAAGATGGGCAGGGCCTCTTCAAATACCTTCTCATCGCCCCCTACCATGATCGAGAGCCGCGCCTCTTTGGCCCCCACTTCACCGCCGCTTACCGGCGCATCGAGCATGGGGCAGCCCTTCTTGGCCGCTTCTTCGGCCACCCTCTTGGCCGTCACCGGTGAGATGGTGGACATGTCGATGAGCAAGGTGCCCTCCTTGACTCCGGCCAGCACGCCATCTTCGGAGAGATAAACTTTCTCCACGTCGGGCGAATCCGGCACCATCGAGATCACGACTTCCGATCTGGCAGCCACCTCTTTCGACGAGGAGGCAGCCACAGCGCCTTGCTTGACCAAGTTCTCCATCGCCGCGGGAACGACATCATAACACACGACCTTATGGCCGGCTTTTAACAGATGGCCAGCCATCGGCGTGCCCATAATGCCCAGCCCGATGAACCCAATCGTCTTGCTCTCCATGTCCGTTTCCCTTCCTGATACGTTAGAATCCCCTAGCGCTCCCTACGCGGGACCGCCCTTGATGATGCCTCGCCTTCTGGCGGACGACG
>JACIWY010000853.1 GCA_014360745.1 Chloroflexota bacterium | reverse complement strand
CAGGATTGGTATTGGGCTATATTGCCGTTCGCACCCGCTCGATCTACTATGGCCTCTTTATGCACGCCATCGTAGGCGTGGCCACCGATATTTTTATCACCATGCACCTGCGCTAGAGAAATAACCCCCTTGGGTAGGTCGGCGGAAGTTATCATGCGAGCCTTGGTGACAGGTGCCAACGGGTTTGTAGGCTCTGCACTATGTCGCAAGCTGTTGCAGCGCGGTAACCGTGTACGAGGGTTGGTGCGCGCCTCTAGCGATCTCTCTCTGTTGGGCGACCTTCCCATTCAACTGGTCCCAGGTGATGTGCGCGATCCGGCGTCTCTCGTCGAGGCCATGCGCGGCGTCGATGTTGTGTACCATGCGGCTGGTGCCGTCTCGGATTGGGGGCCGTTGGAGTGGTTCCGGCAGGTGAATGTCTATGGGACGAGAAACCTGCTGGAGGCGGCTGCGAGCAACGGCGTGCGCCGCGTGGTCTATGTGAGCTCCGTCGCCGTGCACAATTTTATCGGCGCCCAAGACATGGACGAAACCTCACCCCAGGGGCCTACGCCCTTTCCCTATTCGCAATCCAAACGGGAGGCGGAGGCCTTGGCTCTGGAATATCACCAACGCGGCAGGGTGGCCGTCTCTATCGTGCGGCCGGGGGATATTTACGGGCCCGGAGACCGCGTAGCTCTGCTACGCTTGGCCGGGCTATTGCGCCGTGGTCTGTTACCCTATATCGATGGCGGCCGGGCGTTGGGCGCTTTCACCTATGTGGAAAACTTGGCCGATGGTCTGATTCTGGCCGGCGAGATACCCGCTGCTGAGGGCGAGGTGTA
>JACIWY010000852.1 GCA_014360745.1 Chloroflexota bacterium | reverse complement strand
GACGCTGAGCGCAAAGCTGACCACGCTGATCACCAGCGAGCCGAGCAGTGCCGAGACAAAGCCCTCGACATAAAAGGCGATGCCCAGAGCTCGGGCAATGGCCTCGGCAAGCATAAGCATCAGGGCGTTGATCACCAAGGTAAAGAGCCCCAAGGTGAGCAGGATCAACGGACAGGTGAGCAGTTTGAGGATGGGCGCGATGAGCGCGTTTACCAACCCCAAGATCAGCGCCACCACCAAAACCGTTCCCCAGCCCCCCTCAGCCGAAATGCCCTGAATCCACTCGACGGCGGCCCAGACGGCCACGGCGTTGATCAGCCAGCGCAACAAGAGTTTTCGCACGGGCAGATCCTTTCTAAAACCAGGCTTCTGCCCGCGATTTTAGCCGATCTCACGCAGTTGTGCCAACCCCTCACTGACCGTCAATTTCCCGGCCTCGATGTCTTTCAAGATCTGCATACGCCGCGTTGCCGGCGAGACTTCACCCTGCGCCTCGTCGCTTGCCTGAGCAACGGGTTCCTCGTCGAGCGAGAAGGGCTCGGCTTCGGCCATCTCTTCGGCCAGGGGCCGGGTGTCGCGGCTGCGGAATGGCTGCTCTTCAGCGGGCTCTGCGCCAGGCGCCTCCTCTCCCCAAGGGGTGAAACGAGCGTTGCCGCTGGTGGTGTGGATGCGCACCTTCACCCCGCCGCCGTTGACCCGCGCCTCGGCCCTGCCTCGCCCATGAGATTCCAGCTCATGGGGCAGATCGCAATGCAGGCTGCCGGAGATCGAACGCCAATCGACGGTGCACTGCTGGGCGAGGGGCAGCCACAGATGCACATCGCCGC
>JACIWY010000851.1 GCA_014360745.1 Chloroflexota bacterium | reverse complement strand
GTCTGGAATTGGAACCCAACCCCGTGGCCGAGGCCGTGCGCCAAACGCTTGTCACGCCCCAGGCAAACACCCCGGCGCTGTGGCCCAAGCTCGAATCGCGCCACTTCGACTTTCTCACGGGCGATGTGGTCAAGTATGAAGCCAACCTAGAGGCCATCGAACTGCTGCGCACGCTCGAATCCTCCGGGCGTGCGCCCGACGAGACCGAGCGCGAACGTCTCAACCGTTTTACGGGATGGGGCGGGTTGCCGCAGGCGTTCAACGAAAATCAGAACGATCCCCACTGGGTTGCGCGCGCCTTGCGTCTCAAGCGGCTACTCAACGAAGAGGAATATCGCAGCGCCAAGGAGAGCACGCTCAATGCCCACTTCACGCGGCTCGACGTGATCGAAACCATGTGGGCAATGGTGCAAAAAATGGGGTTTGAGGGCGGGCGAGTGCTCGAGCCAGCCGCCGGCATCGGCTATTTCCTCGGGGCCATGCCGCAGACGCTTGCCCGAAATAGCCAAATCACCGCCGTCGAACTCGACGAAATGAGCGCGCGTATCCTGCGCGTGCTCTACGAGCGCGACAACGTGCGCGTCATCCACGAGGCCTTTGAAAAAGCGCCTTTGCCTGAGCGGTTTTATGATCTTATCATCGGTAATGTTCCCTTTGGCAACTACAGCGTGCCGTGCCCGAGAAACCGCCGTTACTCAAACTTCAGCATCCACAATTACTTCTTCGCGCACGGGCTCGAATTGCTGCGCCCGGGCGGAATCATGGTGCTCATCACGTCGAGCTACTTGCTCGATGCCCTCTCCAACAAGGTGCGCGCCTACCTCTCGA
>JACIWY010000850.1 GCA_014360745.1 Chloroflexota bacterium | reverse complement strand
GTCTATCACGCGTTCGATGGTGGAGCGTTGGCCCAAGAGCGATAAGGTGGCTACCACCCGGGAGATGCCGTCCACGGTAGAAGATGGCCCTGAGACGATCACTTCGGTTGGCTTGACTTGGGGCACCCCGACAGCATAGCCGAGGGGCACGGCATCTTGGTCCTTCAACTCGATTTCGACGGTACGCGTGATCTCGCGAACCCGCTCCAGCCGTACGAAAATCGTATCGGGGTGTACGCTCAGGATCGTTACCGTACGGTTGGCGCAGGAAACTTTTACCGGTACGGCATGTAGCCCTTCCGTTAGGTCGCTCCAATCCGTCGTTACATCGAAATCGGCCGCGGTGAGCGTAGCCCAGGTCGAAGAGAAGGTGCGTAGGCGAACGCGCACCGTCTGCGGCGGGTTATTTGTGGCCACAAAGCCCGCCGGCGCGTTCAACACCTGAACCGGCAGCGGTTCAGGGAAAAAGTCTTCTCGGGGGCGATCCGTTTGGTAAATGGCGTTGATCCAAATGATCAGCGCCAGCATTACCGCAAGCACCGCTGTGCCCACGTTCCCCCATGGTCTTTTACGCAATGTCCAGCACCCCTTCTACCGATCTGGAGCAAACTAGGATTTTTTGGGATTATCCGGCTGCGATTGCCTCAAACGACGCGACTTGGTTTGCGGTTTCATCAAAATGGCCTGGAGGAGGGCGGTGAGGCGCCGGTCGTCCAGGTAGCGCACCATACGCCCGTTACGCGCCATCGAGATGATGCCCGTCTCTTCGGAGACGACGATGGCGATCGCATCGGTCTGTTCGGTAATGCCCACTGCGGCCCGATGGCGCGTGCCC
>JACIWY010000085.1 GCA_014360745.1 Chloroflexota bacterium | reverse complement strand
AGCCACACTCTTTGCAGAATCTGTTAACCGGCCTTTTGGCCGTTTGGCTCGCCGGCGATGCCCTTGGCGAGGCCCTGCGCTCTATCTACAAGGGGGATGTACACCCACGTCTACGGCCCTATTACGACGGCGAACAGGGATTCGCGCCCGAAGAGGCCGTACGCCTATGGGGGGCAAGCGGGCTGCGCATTCGGAGCGTATCCGAGGGCGACGGCATTGCCAAGGTGGTGCGTTTCCCCAGCCCCGACTTGGCCCCGGCTTGGCGACGCCTGGCCGAGATGCCCGCTCCTGGCGGCCTCCCCCTGGAACCCTCTTCGGGCTTCTGGGGACGGGGCCTAGAGCTAGGCTTGTTAGAACACGCTCTGCGCGATTCTAAGCGTGAAGGGGCTATCTGGATCTATGGTTATGAAGGCCTGGGCAAGACGACCCTGGCAGCCCATCTGGCCCGCTGGCTGGTGCGCTGCGGACATTTTCAACAAGCCGTCTACACCAGCTTTCAGGGCGGTGGACGTGCCGGGCTGGCCGTGCAGCACCTTGGCGTACGCCTGTTGGGCGCCCGGTTCGCCCCCGCTTCGGAGGATGCCTTGGACAAGGTCCTGGACGAGCTAGCCAAGACCCCGACGCTGGTGATTTGGGACAATGTGGAACAATTGCTCCCCGATGGCGGATTCGCCCTAGAAGATAGAGCACTGGAAGCGTTATGGGCCACGGCAGGGCGCATCGCCCGAGCAGGGCGCAGCCGGCTGCTCTTGCTCAGCGACGGAGGCGAGATCCCTCCGCGAGCCTATGCAGCGTTGCCCATTGCCTTTAGCCTGGGGTTAAACCCTTTGGCTGTAGAGGAGGCCCTCGAATTATTGGGCCATCTGCTCCAAAAGCGCCCATCGCTTGATGAGGCGCGCACTTTGATCCATGCCCTCGGCGAACACCCCTTGGCACTGGCCGTGGCAGCGGCCGCATTGGAGAGCCGCACGGTCGACAAGTTGTTGGCAGAGCTGGAGGACATCTTTGCCGGGCTACGTGCCGGCGAAGCTCGGGGGCGAAATCAGGCGCTCGAAGTGATGTTAGAACATTTGATGCGCTCCTTTAACCCCGATTTGCAGCTCAAATTGCGCGCTTTGGGTTTGTTGCCCGTCGGCGGCATCGAGCCCCTCTTTTTGCGCATCCTCCACCTTGAGGCCGAGGAGTGGGCCACCTGTCGGGCGCGCTTGGCCGCGGCCCACCTGCTCCAACCCCTGCCCTTAGAAGGGGCGACCGTGCCCTATGTCCATGTCCATCCCGCGTTGATCCGTTATCTCGCCCGTCGCCTCAGCGATGCCCAGCGTTCCGGCGCTGTGGACCCGATCTATTATTCCTATATGGGTCTGCTCAACTGGCTGGACGGCGTCGACCCTCAGACCAGGCCCATAGCGGATCAGATGGTGCGCGCCGAGCTGCCCAATCTGCGCCGTACGCTGCAATTGCTGCTAGAGCATGAGCGCTTTGAGCAAGCGTTGACCTTTACGGGGCACCTGGCACACTTTTTGGAACGTCTTGGCTTCGTCGAGGAACGCGACGCCGTGCGCACCATGACCCAAGAACGCATCGAGCGGGCCGTCTCGGCCGAGGGGCCATTGCCACGCACCGTAGTGCGCTTTCTGCTTGGGCAGAGCGAGCGCATGGTGGCCATGGGTGCGGCGCCTCAAGCAGTGGCCACCCTGCAGGGATTGGTGGAGCGCATGAACCAAGAGGGAGGCCTAGCCTACAGCGGCGATGAAGCCGCCCTCGACCGAGGCATGGCCTTGCGGCGGTTGGGCAGGATCTTTCACCTTAGCGGGCGCCCCGATGCAGCCGCTGCCGCCTATTCGCAAGCGTTGACCGCACTGCATGAGCTAAAGCCGGACGAGATGGTGCGTGGCGAACTGTTCCCCCTTTATGAACATCTGGCCGAAATGTTGTTGTTGATGGGCCAGGCCGAAGCGGCCCGCCAGGTCACCGAACAAGGGTTGCAGCTTGCCGAAAGGGTCGATGACCGGCACATGCAGGGCATCATGACGGCGCAGATGGGCAGCGTCCTGGTCGCATTGGGCGAGGTCGATCAGGCGCGAGAGCGCTTCGAGGCCGCGTTAAGCTATCTCGACACCGAACAGGATCGCCTCCAGGCGGCGACGGTCTGGTCGCAGAAGGGAATGCTGGCCGAGGCCCAGGACGATCTGCCGGAGGCGGAGCGGTGCTACCGACAGGCCCTAGAATTGGCCCGCGCTGCCGAACAGGAGATGTTTCAGGCTCAAATACTCCTGCAGCTGGCGCGCGCTGCCGATCGGCGCGACGACCTCGCCAAAGCCCGAGAGCACTATGTCGAGGCGCTGGGCATCTATACCGCTAAGAACCTCCGTGCACAGATGATGAACGTGCAACTCTCTCTGGCCGATATTGCCCTACGGCAAAAAGACCTGGACGAAGCCCGCACTTATGCCGAAGCAGCGCGCGTTCTGGCCGACGTCGCTCTGCGACAAAAAGACCTGGACGAAGCCCGCATTTATGATGAAACGGCGCATGCTCTGGCCGAGAAAATGGCACCTGCAGGCGTCTGGCAGCCTTTCGTCACCCTACAACGCATAGCCGAGGCAGCCGGCGATCACGAGCGCGCCGCCGAGTATCGACGACGGGCTCAAGAGATCTTTGCCCGCTCGCCCGAGGCCCTGGACGTGTTGAAGCATTGGGACACGTTGATCCGCTCCGTGGTAAGCAGCGCCAGAGGGGAAGCGTTGGATCAAGAAGCGGCGGCCACTTTGGAACAGTTGGAGACCAACGAGGCGTGGACGCACCTGGCCGGCGCCATCTGGCGCATCCTGGGGGGCGAGCGCGGTGAAGAGTTGTACGCCGACCTGGACCACGTCGATGCCTTGGTGATACGTGCCATTTTGCGCGGCATCGAAGCTCCGGAAACAGAGGAAGAAAGCCGGGAAGAGGGGCCCGCGCGCCAAGAGTAACTTCCGACGTTTCGCCGAATCGAGTCGGATCAGCAGGCCCGTTTGCTGAAAAAGCAGGGACGTTGTATAATAGTTTACGACGAGGTGGGCGTAGCCGAGTGGTCAAGGCATCTGGTTGTGGCCCAGAAGACCGTGGGTTCGAATCCCACCGCTCACCCAAGCAGAACCTCCTGAGGTTCGCCGTCGTCAGGCGGTGGATGCAGGAGGTTTATTTATGTCTTGGAATCGGCCTCGTCCGTCCAGTTTTTGAGAAGGGCTCGGTAGCATCGTGGCTCGTTTTGCTCTGCGGCGCGCGCTGTCTGCCATCCTCGTGCTGTTGGCGATCACCTACCTTTCGTACCTGGCCCAGGATTTCGCCCAGCGCACGCGCTCTAACCAACCTGCGCCGTTGGCCCAAGTGGCCGGCAAAGCGTTGGAGGATTCGATCGCTCTATGGCGAGCCATCCCGCGCGGCGACCTGGGCACCTACACCGATCGTCCGGGGAGTTGGAATCCGCGTTCTTATCCCTTGAGCGAGCTTCTGGGGCCCTTTGTTTTGCGCAGCCTGGCCCTATTGATCTTGGCGATGGCCCTGGGAGGCGTGGTGGGCGGGCTGTTAGGCCTTTTGGCTGCGGCCAGCCGGCGACGGAGCGTCTCCTTGGGGTTGGTGTTACTTTCCATTGTCGGCATCTCTACGCCCAGCTTTTTCCTGGGCATGTTGCTGCAATACCTAGAGATCGTGCTATACAAGCGCACCGGCACGCGCCTGTTGCCCGTTGGCGGCTTTGGTTGGGATAACCATCTGGTGTTGCCCGTCCTGGTATTGGCAGCGCGGCCCATCGCCCAGGTCGCCCGGCTTACCTATGCACGCTTCTCGGCGGTGTTGGACGAGGATTACGTGCGCACGGCTGCAGCCAAAGGGCTAGCCCATGCGGATGTTTGGCGGCGACATGTCTTGCCCAACGGCGCGAATGGCGTCCTCACGGCTATGGGCACCTCGCTGCGCTTTTCCCTCAGCAGCCTTCCCGTCGTGGAGACCCTTTTTGGCTGGCCGGGCCTCGGCAAGGCCATGCTCGATATGTTGCGCACTTTTCAACAGGATGGGGCGACTGTCTTGGTACTCACCTTGGGCGGTTTCTTTGTGGCCGTGAACGTCGCCCTGGATATGCTCTACCGGCTCATCGATCCTCGCCTGCGCGAGGCCCAAGGCAGGCTTTGGTCCGGCATGGGCTGGCTCGAATGGAGCGCGCAGCTTCTCGCCGGTTTGTGGCGCGCCCTCACCCTGCAAGCCTGGCGCGAGCGTCGGCGCGCACAAAAGGCCCACGTCGCCGGCACAAGTGTGAGTTCTTGGCGCCCGACCAAATCCCTTTACGGCCCGGAGATCCCTTGGTTGCGGCGTTTGCATTGGCGGCGTTGGGCCCAAGCTACCTTGGGCAACCCCGCGCTGCTGCTGGGTTTGCTCATCGGCGGGATGCTCGCATTCCTCTTTGTCGCCGGCCCCTCTTTGGCCCGCCACAACCCCTATACCATCGTCACGCGGGTCATCGTGAACGGGCATGAGGTGTTGCCCCCGGCGCCGCCCTCCCCCATCTACCCCTGGGGCACCGACACCCACGGTCGCGACATTCTCAGCCTGATCCTGGCCGGCACCCGACGCACCCTCTCCATAGCCTTGCTGGCCGTCATAGTGCGGCTGGCCTTGGGTGGGGTGTTAGGCTTCCTAGCCGGGTGGTTCGCCGGGTCGCGGTTGGATCGGGCCATCATGAATCTCTCCGAGACGTTGGCGGCCTTCCCCACCTTGCTGCTGGCCATGCTGGTCGTCTATGCCATGGGCATCCAACGGGGCTTGAGCGCCTTTGTGGTTGCGCTGGCCATCGTCGGCTGGGGCGAGGTGATGCAGACGGTGCGCGGCCATGTCATGGAGATCAAACCCAGGGCCTACATCGAAGGGGCGCTGGCCGCCGGCTTGACCCAAGGACAAATCCTGACCGCCCACGTGCTGCCCAATGTTTGGCCGTCGATGATCAGCCTCTCTTTTTTAGAGATGGGCGGCGTGTTGATGATCCTGGGCGAGCTGGGCTTTCTGGGCGTCTTTATCGGCGGGGGATTAGCAGCCAGCGGCGACGGCTTGCCCACCGTCATTTATTACGATATCCCCGAATGGTCGGTGATGCTGGCCCATTCCTGGCGCAGCTTCCGCAGCTACCCCTGGATCACCTTTTTCCCGGCGGGCGCTTTTTTCGTGGCCATCTTGGGCTTTACCCTATTGGGTGAGGGCATCCGCTGGCTGAGTGAGCACGTCACTCTGAGCCTGCACAGCCTGTTTAATCGCTACACCCTGGCCTTCTCCGCTTTGGCCTTGCTAACCATAACCTGGGCGTTACAGAGCGCCGACTTGTACGCCAGCTTTGCCCCCCTCGCCAGGGGGTTCCAAGCCGCCAGGGCAATGGCCGACATCGAGCATCTGGCCGGTGAAGCGTACCATGGGCGCCTCAGCGGGACGGCCGAGGCCGACGCGGTGGCCGATTGGCTGGCCGCCGAGTTCGAAGCCCTCGGCTTGCAGCCGGCCGGCGAGACCACCGAGAGCTACTTTCACACCCTCGTTGGCTACTATCGCGACTTGGTGGGGCCGCCCCGCTTGACACTCTACGGCCCCCAGGGAGAGATGATCCTTGCCGAGTATGGCCGCGATTTCGTGCGTCGGCCAGGTCGCTACGATATTGGCGGCTCGGGCGCGGGAGAGGTGGTATTGATCGTCGAAGGACTGCGCTATTTTAGCTCACGCGAGATGGTAGCCTCCGAGTTTGGCCTCAGCCTGGAGGAGTCTCAACGTACCGATCGCATCGTGCTGTACATCGCCCAGGACGATATCGGCCGCGCTTATCATCTGGGCCGCTCGGGCACCATGTCGCTGCATATCGGGCCGTTGGCGGGTTATCGCTACGAGTTGTTGGCCCAGTCTCCGCAGCGCATCGGCGAATCAGACCCGGCGGTGCTGGTCAGCCGCGAGTTGGTGGAGCGCCTGCTCGAGGGCAGTGGCCATACGTTGGACGAGCTATTGGCGCGATTGCCGCTCAAGGAGGGGGAAAGATCGCTCTATCTGCCCACCGGCTGGCGCGCCGAGCTGGAGGTGCCCACCGAGCTTCGCGAGGGGGTGCCGGTGCGCAACGTGTTGGGGCGCTGGCCCGGCAGCGACGTCGTGCTAGACGACCAAGCCATCGTCGTCGCCGCCTACTATGACGGGCTCGGGCGCGCGCCGGATGGGACGCTGTATCCGGGTGCCAATGACAACGCCAGCGGCGTGGCCACTATGCTGGAGATGGTGCGCACGTTAAAGGAGGGCGGTTTCCAGCCCAAACGCACCTTGCTCTTTGTCGCCTGGGTGGGCGGCGAGCGCCATCGAGCAGTGGATTATGAGCGGCTCGTCTCGGCCCGCCCGGGCTTTGCCCGCAACCAACAAATAGTGGCCGCATTCGAGTTGGAGGGCGTGGGCGCGGGAATTGGGGCAACGCCAGTAGCTCAACATCTCAGCAGCGAACGGCTGACGAGGGTGCTGCTCAAGGCTGCCGCCAAAATGAAGGTGCGGCTCAGCACCAAGGATAAGGGGTTACATGCCGACGAGGCGCTATGGCCAGCGCCGCACTCTTCCTTCCCCTCGGCTGTCCTCTCTTGGGCGGGAAGCGACGAACTGGCTCATCGGCCGGAGGACACGCCGGCGAACATCGACCCCGACAAGCTGGGGCAAGTGGGCCGCACGACCTCGCTGGCATTGATGGTGCTGGCCAACGATCCGGCATACTAGTTCGCATGACAGAGCGGCTTGGGCATTTTACGCTCTGATGGTACACTAGGCGCCGTCGAATTCACCCGCTTCTGATGCGCACTCCGCATCGCCGAGGATGGGAAACTCGCTTGGGCTACACGCCACCTGATTCGCTAACCGGGCATCCACGGAACCATGGAAGGGGAGCCAGAACCTGCTCGAGGTTCCTTATAGCGGCTCTGTCGATAGTGCTTCTTGCGCTCTGGCCGCCCCGATCGTGCGCGCAGACGCTTTGGGTGCACCTGGTCCCCGAATACGCCCAGATTGCCGTAGGTGACGAGATCGACGTCGATGTGATGATCGACGACGCAGAGGATCTTTTTGGCATCGAGTTCGATCTGCTCTTCGATCCTGTGATCCTCCAGGTAGTGGATATTGACCCCGACCGCGCCGGTATCCAGATGGCACCCGGCGACTTTCCCTATCCCGATTTCGTGGCCGAGAACAGGGTCGATAATTTGTACGGCCGCATCTCTTACGCCTGCACCCAAATGGCGCCTCGGGAACCGGTCAGTGGCTCGGGCAGGGCATTGACCGTCCGCTTTCGAGCCACCAACGTCGGCAGCACCTTCCTTGATTTTGAGGATCTGATAGCGGCCGGTCAGGATCATGGCCTAGATGCCGACTTTGCCCCAGGAGAGATCGTCGTCGTTGCCCAAGAGGGCCCATCGCCCACACCGACCTCTGCCCAAACCATCCCGCCACAACCCACGACGGCGGTGGCCACGCGCACCTTTACGCCCAGCCCCTCGCCGACGAACACGGCGCCCGCGCCCTCGGCGACGAGCCTCGCACAGGTGCCTACGCCCACGGCCAGCCGAACCTCGCCGCCCACCGCGACGAGCGCGACGGACACATATCCCGCGCCGGAGGCGACGACGCCCGCTATCCCGCCAACGTTCACGCCCCCGGCGACCGCCGGACCCTCTATGCCCACATTTACGCCCGGCCCCAAGCGCACCCCCAGCGAGGCCCTCCCCGGCGCTCCCACGCGAGCATCGGAGACATCCGCGCCTCAGTCCGCTGCGCTTCCCACGAGCACCGCCTCGCCCGGCGCGACATCCACGGACAGCACCTCGCCGACGGCCGAGAGCCCGGCACCTGTCGAAAACCGACCGACCACCGAGGGCCCGGCCTCTGCCGAAACCCAACCACCGCAGCACGTCTCGCCGACGGCGGCGGAGATGGCCGCATTGGTTTCTACACCCGGTGGCCAACCCCGTGAGCGACAAGCAGAACGAAGCGACCGCCCCTTGTTGCCCCAGGAGATCTTTATCTGCTTGTCGGTAGGGTTGGTCCTCTTGGCAGCGCTCTTGATCTTTTATCTCACCCAGCGCCATCGGCGCGTTCGGAGCTTGTAGCCGTGAGGGTGCTCCGCCGATGGCGTAACCGGATATCGAGAAAAACGTCATATACCATTTGAGATGCTCCCCTTGGTGGACAAGGAGATGGATCGTGTCGCACATGCATCGCATCAAGCCGTTTCTGGCCTATCTGCTGTTGATAGCTCTGCTTGTCGGGCAAGGCTTGCTACCCGGAGGATGGATGGGGCTCGCGGGCCTGGTCTCGCTGGCCGATGCCAGCATCACCTTTGTGCCCTCCTCCGAGTCGTTGGGCGTCGGCGAAGACCTTTGGCTGACGATACGCATCAACAACGTAGAGGATTTATACGGCGCCGACCTGCGCATCCGCTTTAATCCGGCGGTCATCCAGGTGATCCCCTTTTCGGCCAGCGCGGCTTTCGAGCCGGGCACCATGCCCCGACCCGAATTTACGCTCAAAAACGAAGTAAATAACAGCACCGGCCTGGCCCAATATATCGTCTCTCAACTGGCTTCCGAGCCGCAGACCGGCAGCGGCACGATGGCCCGGCTGCACATCATCGGCGTCGGGGAAGGGGCGACGACGTTGGAATTCGTGAACCACCAACTGGCCAACGGTGAAGGCATGGCTATCCCCAACTCGGCAGGCCTGGCCTATATTCAGGTGGATGCCGCCTTGGCGACCGACACGCCCACAGCATCGCCCAGCGCCACGCCGACGTCTACGCCCACGCTTACGCCTTCCCCTACCCTGTCGGCCACGCCGGGGCCTTCGCCCACCCCTTCGCACACGCCGACGACAACATCCACGCCTACCGCCACCTTGTCTCCGACCCCGTCGGATACGCCCACCGTGACGCTAACGCCCAGCATCACCCCGACGCCCGCTTTGCGCGTCTTTCGGGGGCACGTCTATCAGGGCGGCCTGGGTGACACCTCTCGCCCGTTGGTTTCGGTGATCGTACAATTATATGGCGCGTGGAGCACGGGGCACCCGGGGACCTTTTTAAAACAGAGCTCCACGAACAGCCAGGGCTTCTTTGAGCTGAGCTATACGGGAAGCTACCCGCACTATAGCCTGGTCGAAATCGATCCCCCCGGCTTCGAATCGGTGGGCGTCATTCCCGGTACTGGCGGGACGGCCCCCGATTCCTCGGGCAATTGGGTCGAATTTCGCAACGCCGGCGGGGGGATTTTTGAAGGCACCATGTTCTTTGATCGACCCGCCGCAGCCGGCACGCCTTCCATCACCCCAACGGCGGAAAGCGGCCCCACCGCGACGCCCAATCCCGGCGTGCCGGTGTACGTGCCACGCCAAGATATCGGCATCGAGGATACCTTTATCACTCAGGTGGAGCCGGATCGCAATTTTGGCAACGAGGGGTATCTACACATGGGCCTTTATGCAAGCGGCCCGGCCAAGAACACGCTGCTCAAATTCGATCTCAGCGCCGTGCCGCCCGGGGCCATTCTCGCCGAGGCCGAGCTTTACCTGTTCGGCCCGGCGCATACAGTAGATGGCACGGTGCCGCTCTGTATATACCGCCTGAACAAAGATTGGACCGAGATGCAGGCCACTTGGCGCCAGGCCAAAGAAAAAGATCTCTGGGCCCGCGCCGGCGCGCTGGCCGAACCGGACGATCACGATCCACTCTGCGTGCCCGGCACCTTTGGGCAGAGCGGCGACGTATGCTTTTATAGCTGGGACATCTTGCCCATCGCCCAAGATTGGATCAATGGGAGTGCCGAGAACTATGGCCTGATCGGCATCGTGGCCCCCGGCTCCAAGGCCGTCGATCGTCAGGGATTCTATTCGTCCGAATTTAGCCTGCCGGCGCTCAGGCCATGGCTGTCGCTGGCGTACATCCTGCCCACGCCCACACCGACGCCGACGAACACCTCGACGCCGACGGTCACGCCAACATCCACCCCCACGAACACTGTTACGCCCACCCCTACTCATACCGTGACCCCGACGGCCACAAGGGGCAGGGCGCTCGCTTTACCTTTGCTGCTGAATTCCGCTGCCGAATAGGCTTGGCGTCGGCTCGTCCTGAGTTCCGATTCGAGGTGGCTTTTGACATAAATGGCCCCCTGGTGTATCCTGAGGGATGCACGGAATGGCACGGCCGCCCCGCGCGTGGGTTCTCATCTCGCCTGAATATCGAAAAAGGGCGCCTAAGCGACATGGTTGGCGCTCCTTCCTGTCCCTTTGGCCCATCGGCGGAGGATGGCCAGATTTTTGTACCCAATGAAGGGAGACCGATGGGATTCGTTCAAGAAGTTGGCAACAAGGTTATCGCTAATGTCGAAAAGGTGATTATCGGCAAGCGCCACGAGGTACAATTGGCCTTCGTGGCCATGCTTTGCCAGGGTCATATTCTCATCGAGGATGTGCCCGGCGTCGGCAAGACGATGCTGGCCAAATCGCTGGCCAAATCAATCGGTTGTAGCTTTCGTCGTATTCAGTTTACGCCCGACCTCTTGCCCAGCGATGTGACCGGCGTCTCGGTTTTTAACCAGAAAACCCGCGAGTTCGAGTTTCGCCCAGGACCTATCATGGCCCAGATCGTATTGACCGACGAGATCAACCGCGCCACCCCCAAGACCCAATCGGCACTGCTGGAGGCTATGGAGGAACGGCAGGTCACAGTCGACGAACAAACCTATCGCATGCCCAGGCCCTTTATGATCATGGCCACGCAGAACCCGATCGAGTACGAGGGCACCTTTCCTCTGCCGGAGGCGCAGCTCGACCGTTTCCTGATGC
>JACIWY010000849.1 GCA_014360745.1 Chloroflexota bacterium | reverse complement strand
CCACGAATGCCATACACGAATACAACTATGTGTTCGAGATCGCGGATGCCGGCGATGGTCTCAACATTGCCGACAATTCTTCAGGGGGCATCATTCGCTACAACGAGGTCGCGGGTATTCATGGCGAGAACGCAGCGATCTATATCTATGGCGCCACGGATATGCAGATCCTTTGTAACCTGGTGCGAGACAGCGGTTACGGCGGCAATGACGGGATCAAAGTGGGGGCCAAGAACGGCGGCGATGCCACAAAGCAAGGCGTCTTGGTCAAGGGAAACGTCGTCCACAACATCACCCAGGATGGTATCTCGGTCTATATGAGTGGCGTGACGGTCGAGGAGAACGAGATATACAACTGTAGGAGCGAGAACGGCGCCATTTATGTGGCCTATGGCGTCTCTGACGTTACCATCCGGAACAATAAGGTGTACGACAATACGCTGAATACCCGCAAGTGGGACAACCCCGGCGCCATCATGATCGGCACTGCCGTCAACGCCGCGACGGTGTACGTCAATGCCAACAATATCTATGGCAACTGGCCCTACGGTGTGACGAACAAGGCCGCTGCCACCCTTGATGCCACGGGCAACTGGTGGGGTGCTGCCGATGGCCCGTCGGGCGAAGGGCCTGGCAGTGGCGACGCCGTATCCACCAATGTCAGTTTCGCGAATTGGTTGGCACAGCCACAGATCATCACGGACCCCTGCGTTCCTCTGGATGATCAAGGCCCCGTTACTTCCAACGTCACCGCCGCGCCCGAGCCGGTGCAGGTGGGCAATAATGTCGCCGTGATGGCCAACGTGGATGACTCTGCCACCGGCGGTTCCAGCATTG
>JACIWY010000848.1 GCA_014360745.1 Chloroflexota bacterium | reverse complement strand
CAAATCGGGTCACCTGCAATCTCCGGAATTGGCTCCATTGTGCCAACATATCGTGGATCTTGAGGTAGCAGTAGCCCAACAAAAAGCGGAGTTGGCCAAACTCGAGGCGGTCGCTCAAGCGGGGCAGCCTGCTTCATGCCTTTCCTGCGGGCAGCCCCTTATCGAGGGAGCCACCTTTTGCCCACATTGCGGCGCCCCCGTGGTCAAGGGCGCCGAGCTCAAATATTGTATGCACTGCGGCGCCGAACTAAGGCCGGGGGCCCGCTTCTGTGCCAAATGTGGCCAGGAAGTGGCTTTGTAACCGACCCCAAACCTTGATGAACACGTATCTTGTCGCCTTTTTGTCTTGCTGCGCACCTATCATGGTTCAAGCCGTAACGCCAATTGATGTTTGTCGTGATCGATGTTCAGAATACGCACACATACATGGGCATCGGGCACGAGGTCGGTATGCGCGACGATATCTCCATCCGGCATCTCGCTGGTATGCACCAAACCTTCTACGCCATGACCGATGTCGACAAACACACCGAACGGCAACACATTAGTCACCGTGCCTTCGACAACATCGTCTTCTTGTAGCGTCTCCACCACACGATCCCAAGGATCGGGCAGCAACCGCTTGCGACTCAACCCGATGCGCTGCCTCTCTCGGTCTACGCTCAACACTTCGACCTCGACTTTTTCGCCCAGCTTGAGCACCTCGCCAGGATGATTCACATGGCGCCAATCCAGCTCCGAGATATGAATCAGTCCGTCTATCCCACCAAGATCGACGAACGCGCCAAAATCCACGAGATTGCGCACGATCCCCTTGCGAATCTGGCCCTCCTCCAATTC
>JACIWY010000847.1 GCA_014360745.1 Chloroflexota bacterium | reverse complement strand
CTTCTTCACACCTTGTCCTTCATTCCTCCTTATCTTCAGGTTATCCTATAGCCGTAACCTAAACGAAGGTGCAAGGCCTTCATATCTTTGGAGGGTAACATGAAGAACAAGATCTGGCTCGTGGCGCTCGGCGTATTGTTGGCGCTCGGTTTATTGCTGGCGGGCACGGTGGTCGCCCAAGAGCCCCAGAACGGAAGCGAATGGGGGCCCGGCTTTCGCGGCCGGATGCCCGGTCGTGGCTGGGGTGAGGGCGTGGATTGCCCCGTGGGCGGCCTTGGCCTGCGCATGGGGGGAATGTGGGGCGGCACCAGCCTCGTGGGCGTCGTCGCCGAGCAGTTGGACGTGGAGGTGAGCGAGGTCGCGCAGGCGTTGGCCGATGGTCAGACGTTGCGCGAGATCATCGTGGCCAAGGGGGGCGATCCGGAGGCTATCGTAGAGGCCTTTGTGCAGGCGCGTCGCCAAGTGCTCGACGAACTGGTCGCGCAGGGGCGTATCACTCGGGCTCAGGCCGATGAACTCACCGCTCATCTGCGCGAAGAGGCGAGCGAGCACCTGGATGAAGAGGATTGGAATTGTGGCTTGGGCCGACCTTTCGGCGGCATGATGGGGCCCCTGGGGCGGGGCGGCTGTGGCGCTTGGGGCAGCCGCGTCAACCCCACGCCGGGTTCGCCAAACACCTGGGGCGGAAGCGGTTTCCGAGGGATGCCTTTCCGCTCGGGCGTAGGGGTGAGCTGAGCGCCAAGTTGCAGGCCGGCGAGAAGCTGGACAGGGGCGAATCGGGGTTCGCCCCTGTTTCTCTTTAGAAGAGCCGTCTTGTAGCTGCTCTAAAGCCCTTTGGCTTTGC
>JACIWY010000846.1 GCA_014360745.1 Chloroflexota bacterium | reverse complement strand
TTGCGCGGGCGCAAAATGACGGTGTACGCCCATCCAGAGCGGATCAAGATGCTGCCCGCCTAGTCCCTTGCCCGACAATCTCCGAACCGATCTGTCAACCGCACAGCGCACAGCAGGGCGACCTGGCGAAGGTTAGTGCCTTTTCAACTGCCAACAAATCCCCCCCAATACTGGCCAGACCCAGAGCGATCATGCCAAGGTGACAAAATGGCACTTTGTGCTATTCTATGGTGATGTGTGAACTGGCACGGCTGCATGGTAACCGGACCCCATAACAGTGGAGAGAGTATAGGATGAGCCTACGTTACGGTTGGGCGGGACGCATTTTGCGCGTCGACTTGTCCTCGGGCCGAATAGAGACCTTGGATACCGGCGATTATGTACCCCAATTTGTCGGCGGCCTAGGCGTTGCGGCCAAGATCGCCTGGGATGAATTGTCACCAGGTGTTCAGGCGTTCGATGCCGCAAGCCCTCTGTTCCTCATGGTCGGCCCTTTGACCGGCACCCTGGCCTCCGGCGCGGGGCGGGTGGTTGTGGCGGGAATAGCCCCACAACAAAAGCCCTCTGTCTTTTCGCGTTCCGGCATAGGCGGCCACTGGGGCGCGGAGCTCAAATACGCCGGCTTTGACGGCATTGTCATCGTGGGCCGCTCCGCAACACCCGTCTATCTATGGATCGAAGATGGGCAGGTAGAAATCCGCGATGCCCAAGACCTGTGGGGCCATGGCACTTTTGCCGCCACCCACGTCCTGCGTCAGCGCCATGGCCTCAAAACGCGAGTTCTCTCTTGTGGACAAGCCGGGGAAAATCTCTGCCGCATCGCTTGCCTGCAAACCGAAACCGGCAACGCCGCC
>JACIWY010000845.1 GCA_014360745.1 Chloroflexota bacterium | reverse complement strand
TTGATACAAGCTGACGCTGTCATCCGGATTATGGATGATGGCCAAGTAACTGAGGACATCCTTGATCTCTGCGCGCTGGTAAAAGCGCATGGCCCCCACCAGCTTGTAGGGCATACTATGGCGGTTCAGGGCTTCTTCCAGAGCGCGCGATTGGGCGTTGGTGCGGAACATGACCGCGCAATCGGCCAGGCGGATTCTGCCGCGCGCCGTGAGCCGCTGGATCTCGCCGACGACGAATTCGGCTTCCTCGCGTTCATCATAAGCTTCCACCAATTGGATAGCCTGCCCCTGCTCGTTGTGCGTCCAGAGCCTTTTGTCGGTGCGTTGCACATTGCGGGCAATCACGGCGTGAGCGGCATCGAGGATAGTCTGCGTCGAACGGTAATTCTGTTCCAATAGGCACACACGAGCATCGGGAAAATCGGCGCGAAAGCGGCGTACATTGCGATAGTCGGCACCGCGCCAGCTATAAATGCTTTGGTCCTCATCGCCCACCACAAAGACGTTGCGACGATCGCCGGCCAATAGGCGGATCAACTCGTATTGGGCGCGGTTCGTATCTTGGAACTCGTCCACCAAAATGAACTGGTAGCACCGTTGATAGCGCGCCAGCACCTCTTCATGGGTGACGAATAGCTCCACCGTCTTGAGCAGCAAGTCGTCAAAGTCGAGCGCATTGTTCGCGGCTTTGAGCTCGTCGTAACGTTCAAAAACACGAGCTACCACCTCATGCCAATAAGTAGGGGTGCGATACGATTGCGCCGTATAGAGATCGTTCTTGGCGCGAGAGATGGCTCCATGAACCGCCGAGGGGCGGTAGAGCTTGGAATCCAGATTCAGCTCTTTGAGCACTCGGTTGATCAGGCGTTGCTG
>JACIWY010000844.1 GCA_014360745.1 Chloroflexota bacterium | reverse complement strand
ACGATCGTCGAGGGTCTATAGGCTCCCAAGCCGTGGGCCAGTAACTTTTCCTCTTTAGCTTGGGCGTCGTTGACGCCGCCACTCCTGGAACTTGGCTTCCCATTCGGGCCCCATGGGGTAAAGGCCGCGTAATGAGGCCCCTTCGGCCAGTTTGAGGCGCACGAACTCGTCTTTGTCCTCGCGAAGCAACAATTCGGCGGCCACCTCGCGGGCCAGCCCTTGGGGCACCACCACCACGCCGTCGTCGTCGCCGACGATCAGATCGCCCGGGCAGACGAGCACGCCGGCGCAGCCGATGGGCACGTTGTAATCCACGTTAAAGACGGTGCCCCCCGGTGAGGCGGTGCCCAGGCAAAAGATGGGCAGGTTCTTTTCGGCCATATGGGGGCCGTCCCTCACGGCCATATCGCAAACGAGGCCGGCGGCGCCCATCTCCTTGATGCGTTGGGTGAGCAGATCGCCAAAGAGGCCCTCGTCGGTAGCTCCCCGTCCGTCCAGGACGACGACATCGCCCGGGCGCACGGCATCGATGGCATCGTCCGGATGGCCGGGGAAGGGGGTGCCCGGTTCGTAGGCGATGGATTGTAGGTCATCCCTGCCCGGGACGCTGCGGATGGTCAGCGCGGGGCCGACGGTGCGCATGCCCGGGAAAAGGGGCTTGATGGGCATCCAGATGTTGCGGATGCCGCGCCGACGAAAGATGGTGGTGATGGTGGCCGTGCTCGCGCGCCGCAGGACGTCGAGGATAGCGGGGTCGGGGCGTGGGAAGTCGGGTCCGTGCATCGGAAGCCTCCTCCTGTATGTGCTGACTTGGGGGTATTGTAGTATGAGGGGGAAGGGGAGGGCAAGGGATGAAAGGGCTTCTTCAGCGCAAAG
>JACIWY010000843.1 GCA_014360745.1 Chloroflexota bacterium | reverse complement strand
TTATCCCGACGCCTACGGCCTCGATGGCGCCACGGAGAGCGAGTTCAACCTTTATCCGCTGCTGGTCGCCGGGTTGTATCGCCTTTTAGGCGAACGCGAAGCCCTGGCCCGTCTGGTGACCATCGCCTTTTCTCTGGGCACGGCGATCTGGGTATACCTCCTCGGCCGCCGCCTGCTGGATGAGGCCGCTGCGCTTTTGGCCGTTTTGTTTTTAGGCCTGTCGCCGTTGTACGTCTTTTACGGGCGCACCGTCCAGCCCGATGCCGTGGCCCTCTTTTTCAGCAGCGGGGCGTTCTATCTTTTCCTTCGCTGGTTGGATGATAACACTTGGCCCAGCTACGTCGGGGCTGCCCTCTGTGCGGCGTTGGCCTTTCTGGTCAAGATACCCTCTCTCTACCTGGGCGTTCCTCTCTTGGGCGCGGCGTTCCACGCTCGTGGGCGTCACCTCTGGCGCGACCGGCGCCTGTGGCTCCTGGCCGCGTTGGCCCTGGTCCCGACGGTCGCCTATTATCTATACGCCCACAACCTCTATCTTCAGACGGGGATGACCGTCTATGGCATCAGCGGCGGCTGGCCGGGCAGCGGCAAGTTTGAGGCCGCCGACCAGCTTTTGAGCCTCGATTTTTATCGCGTCATGTTCGGGCGCCTGCGCGGGGTGATTTTGGGCCGCTATGGTTTCCCGGCCTTTGTGCTGGGGCTGCTCATAGCGCCATCCAAACGGGAGGAGTGGTTGCTCATGCTGTGGCTGGGCTCCACAACCCTCTTTATCCTGGCCGTGGCCCAGGGCAATCGCCAGCATGAATATTATCAACTTCCCTTGGTGCCGGTCGCCGCGCTTTATATCGGCAAGGCCCTGAGCCGGTTGTTGCAACGCGGC
>JACIWY010000842.1 GCA_014360745.1 Chloroflexota bacterium | reverse complement strand
CTACTTTTTCAAAACGAGCCAATGCCGCCTCAAAGCAAGTGGTCGCCTTGTCATGTTGGCCCAGGCGGTAATAGACATATCCCAGATTATTGAGTGCCCGGCCTTCGTCGAGGGGCAAGTCGAGGGAAGCAAAGATATCTGCAGCAGAATGAAAATAATCGAGGGCTTTAGTGTGCTCTCCCTGGGCATCGTACAGGATGCCCAGATTGCCCAAAATGCGCGCCCGGAGTGCAACGAGTCCGGTCTCCAGCGCCTGAGAAAGGCCGCCGGATGATAGATCATCGATCATAACCAAAGCGGCTTGTAAGGAATCCTTGGCCTCTTGCCAGGCGCCACGCTCAAAGGCGAAAAAGCCGCTGCTCAACAGCACCTGCGGGGCGAGGGGCAAAGTTTCGGGATGTTCGCTGTCAGAAGCACGGGCGAGCTCCAGGCTTTGCCTTCCCAAGTCTGCGGCGGTCTCCCAATCGCCAGCACGGCCGTTAGCCACGGCCAGATCAAGCAGGGATTGAGCTTCCTGTCGTGGGTCGGCCAATTCTTGGGCCGTTTCCAACGCACGGGTGAAAGCCTGTAGCGCCTTCTCAGAATCTCCCAAGGTGAGCAACAAACGCCCCTGGCCGCGATCCAGATCGAGCCGCTCGCGCGCCCGAAAGACCTCGCCCTGTTTTTCTCCATGGGGCTCACAGGTAATCCGTTCCAGCAAGCGGGCAGCGCGCCGCAAATAGGCATAAGCCTCTCCGATGGCATAGGACGCCTCCGCTTTGGCAGCGGCCAAACGATAATAGCGGTAGGCCTTGTCGACTTTTTCGGCTAACCCATAATGGCGCGCCAGTTCATAAACTTGCTCCTCAACTTGTGAGCAGGTCTGTTCGATGGCCTCG
>JACIWY010000841.1 GCA_014360745.1 Chloroflexota bacterium | reverse complement strand
TCGCGATCTATCTGGGCGCGGTCGAAGTGGGCGAGGCGTTTGGCATCAACAAGTCGTTCCTCGTGCTCTTCATGGTAATCATCGGCGGGCTTGGTTCGATCTTTGGCAGTTTTGCCGGGGCGGCGTTTCTCGTGCTCTTGCCCGTGCTGCTCAAGAATACGTTGGTGGGTGGTCTTGGCTGGCCCACCGATTTGGCGGCACATCTGGAATTTATCATCGTGGGCGCGTTGATCATCATCTTTCTAATCGCCGAACCGCATGGTCTGGCGCAGCTTTGGCGCGTGGCCAAGGAGAAACTGAGACTTTGGCCCTTCCCGCATTGAGCGGCGGGCCACGGGGGGCTGAGACCCAGCCGGAGGAGATTGGGCGCAAGATGTCGCGTCCAAGACGAAACATCGGAAAAACCAAGGGAGGAATAAACCGATGAGACAGAGACTGATGACGGCCCTGACCGCCGCCATGCTGGTCGCAAGCCCGGCTCTGGCCGAGTTGACGATCGTCGATACCAGCTATCGCACCGGGCCATATGGCGCGAATGGCATTCCGTTCTCGGACGGATACCAGGATTACTTTACCCTGCTGAACGAGCGCGATGGCGGCATCGGCGGGGAAAAGATCAACCTGGTGGAGTGCGAGACCGGCTATAACACCGAAAAGGGTGTGGAATGCTATGAGGGCACCAAGGCCGCAGGCAATGGCGCGCTGATCTATCAGCCGCTCAGCACCGGTATCACCTATCAGCTGATCCCCAAAGTGACATCTGATGGCATCCCGATGCACACCATGGGCTATGGCCGGACCTCTGCCAAGAATGGCGAAGTGTTCAAATGGGTGTTCAACTATCCCGCGAACTATTGGGATGGTGCCAGCCACGCGATCACC
>JACIWY010000840.1 GCA_014360745.1 Chloroflexota bacterium | reverse complement strand
GGGAGGGCGCCGGTTGGATTGGCGGTGGTGGTGACGGTTGGGGTGGCGGTGGTGGTGACAGTTGGGGTGGCGGTGGTCATCGTAGGGGCGCAGCGCCGCTGCGCCCCTACGCCATCCGTATCATCATCCCGCACAATCCAAATAATCCCGTGCACGTGGTTGGGCATGACCACGAATTCATCGGGGTGCAATACCACATATGGACGCACAACGGCGGTTTGAAACCATTCGTCACGCACGATCTGACCGTAATCATTCGTTCGCATTTCGCCATCCACGATCTCGCCGAACAAACAAATGCGGTCATAGGTTACCACCGTGATGAAATACGCCCCCGGTTGGGTGTAATCGTACCCTTTCAGGCGGATGGATCGGCGGTGGTGGTGATGGGGATCATAGCCCATGCCCGTCTCCTTCCCGGCCATCCAGGCCCAGCATAGCGAGCACCTCGTTCAACCGGCGGTCGGCCTCAGCGCGTTCTTCCTCCACATCCGCCAGCCCCAGGCGATGGCGCGAAAGGACTTGGATAAGCGCGGCCAAATGTTCGTCCGAGATCATGCGCTGCCCGGCGGTGGTGGCGTTGAAATCCACCATGTTTATCACGCCGGAGAAGCGCGGGTTCTCGCTGGCCACGGCGCGCACCACGTCGGTCAGATATTGCCCAAGGCCGCCGGTCCTTTGGCGGATGGCTTCCCAGCGGGCGTTTTCGGGGATATAAAAGCGCACCAAGTGCACCCCGCCGCTTTGACGTTCCTGTTCCAGCAGGTTCAGGACCATCTCGCGGCAGCCAAACTCGGCGCTCAAGCGCTCGACTTCATCCTCAAAGACGTCCGAAAGGCGTTTGAGGAAGACAAGCGGCAAGATGTAGTCCTTGAATTTTGGAGC